>JBNMGJ010000146.1:0-4808 GCA_050872185.1 Mogibacterium sp. | reverse complement strand
CTCGGGAACTGGGTTACGCAGAAAGAGAGCCCAGTGCCGACATTGAAGGCTGGGATACCCAGCGGAAGTGCGTGCTTTCTGCGAACCTTGCTTTTGGAACGGATATCCGAGAAGATGAAGTGCCAGTACTGGGCATCCAGCGCATTACGGCAGAAGATGTACACTTCTTCAACCGTAACGGCTACACCTGTCGTCTTCTGATGAACGCCACCGTACACGGGGATCGAATCAGCGCTTACGTGGAACCGACATTGCTGAAGTCGAAGCACTTGGAATCCAGTGTGAATCAGAACTTCAACCTGATTACCCTCACCGGAAAGAACGTGGGAGAACTCAGCTTCTACGGTCAAGGTGCCGGAAAGATGCCGACGGGTACCTCTCTGGTTCACGACATCATTGATATCAAGGATGGCATTGGTTTCTCCGCTGCAGAGAACGAACAGCGTTTTTCCTCAGAGGTGGATAACACACTGGTATCCCATCCGTATTATTTCCGCCTTCCGGTGGGAGAGAATTTCCCGACGGATAAGATTTCCTCCGAGAAGGTCTTCGGTACAAATTGTTTTATCACCACAAAGCCTTTAACCGTTGAGGAAGCCCATGCCCTTGCCGGCGAATATCCAGATGCTTTCGTGGCAGGATATAAGGAGTAAAAACATGCTAAAAGTTGCTAAATTCGGAGGTTCTTCCTTAAGTGATGCCTCCCAGTTCGCCAAGGTCAAGAAAATCATCGAAGCGGACGAAGCCCGGAAAGTAGTTGTGGTTTCCGCACCAGGCCGAAGAAGCTCGGAAGATAATAAGATTACCGATCTTCTCTACCTCTGCATGGCACACCTCAAATACGACGTGTCCCCTGCTCCGATTTTCGACATGATTTCGGAACGATATCACCAGATCAAAGATGACTTGGGACTATCGTTAGATGTAGATGCCGAGCTTTCCGAGATTCGCAGTCAGATGAACAAACGAATGTCGGTGGAATACCTGGTGTCCCGAGGAGAGTATTTGAACGCCAAGCTGATGGCCGAATACCTGGGATATCAGTTCGTGGATTCCAAAGATTGGGTAGCCTTCGGTTACGACGGCAAGGTGGACTACGATAAGACCGAAGAAAACCTCCGAGAGATTTACAAAGTGTATAACCGTATCGTCGTTCCCGGATTCTACGGAGCTCTTCCGAATGGGGAAATCCATACTTTTACCCGAGGAGGATCCGACGTAACAGGAGCCATTGCCGCGGCTTCCTTGGATGCGGATATCTACGAGAACTGGACGGATGTAACGGGCATTCTCATGGTGGATCCGAGAATCGTTCCGAACCCGAAGACCATCTCTCGCGTCACTTACGCCGAACTTCGGGAGCTTTCCTACATGGGGGCCGCCGTTCTGCATGAGGACACCGTTGTTCCAGTGCGTCAGAAGGATATTCCCGTGAACATCCGAAATACCAACGAGCCGGAAGCCGCTGGTACCATCATTCGGGAATCCTTTGAAAAGGACAGTGCGGAGGAATCCTCCCGCTTTATCACTGGAATTACCGGAAAGAAGGACTTCTCCATCATCAACATCCACAAAGCCAATATGAGTGAAAATATCGGTGTTATCCGCAAGGTTCTGGAGGTGCTGGAGCAGTATAAGATTTCTGTCTCCCAGATTCCAAGTGGCATCGACAGCTTCTCCCTGGTGGTTCCCACAACAAAGCTGTCTCCGGTCAAATACGACGTGATTTCGGAGATTAAGAAAACCTGCGGAATTACCGAAATCAACGTGCAGGATAACATCAGCTTGATTGCCATCGTCGGCCGACAGATGGCATACCGAACCGGAATTTCCGGCAAAATCTTCGGAGCTCTGGGTGCCAACAAAATCAACATTCGTACCATCGAACAGAGTTCCGACGAGATTAATATCATGGTAGGTGTATTCACTGAGGACTTCGAGAAAACGATTCAGGTTCTCTATGAGAGCTTTGCCAAGTAGAACGGATCAATAGAAAGGATTACAGATATGAAGAAATATAACGTAGCAATTCTGGGTGCGACCGGTGCCGTGGGAATGGAAATGCTGAAGGTGCTACAAGAACGGGATTTCCCAATAGACGAACTTCGCCTGCTGGCCAGTGCCCGAAGTGCCGGAAAGGTAATTGAAACCGAGAAATACGGAAAAATAACCATCCAGGAAGCGGCAGATTCCGCCTTCGAGGGAATGGACATTGTATTAGGTGCTGCAGAAAACGACATTTCAAAGAAGTTCGTCGAAGCCATCAAGGCTTCTGGTGCTGTTTACATCGATAACTCCAGTGCCTTCCGCCTGAATCCGGACGTGCCGCTAGTAGTTCCAGAGGTGAACCCAGAGGATGCTTTCACCCACCACGGCGTCATTGCCAATCCGAACTGTTCCACCATCATCACCTTGGTGGCCATTAACGCCATCAACAAGCTTTCGAAAATCGATGCCCTATACGCTTCCACCTATCAGGCAGTCAGCGGTGCCGGTATCAAAGGACCGAAGGAGATGTACGAGCAGAGCCGAAATATTCTGGAAGGCAAGGATATCACCTGCGAAACTTTCCCGTATCAGATTGCCTTCAACCTGCTTCCACAGATTGGTGGATTTGGCGAGAACGGATACACTTCCGAGGAAATGAAGCTTCAGAACGAAGGCCGCAAGATTATGCACCTCCCAGAGATGAAGGTGTCCTGCACCTGCGTCCGAGTACCGGTAGAGCGTTCTCACTCCATTTCTGTCAACGTGATTACAGAAGATCATCTGGAGCTTTCCGATGTATCGAAAGCCATCTCTGAGGCAGCGGGATGTAAGCTGGTAGACGATACCGCGAACAACATCTATCCGATGCCGATTGAGACCAGCGATCAAGATCTGGTCTATGTGGGAAGAATCCGCCGGGATCTGGTGAATGAGAACGGTATCAACCTGTGGTGCTGCGGAGATCAGGTGCGGAAAGGTGCCGCTACCAACGCAGTGCAGATTGCTCAGCTGCTGATTTCCCGATAATTTCCGGAAAGCCTGCTCTGCACTGAATATTTGCTAAAAGAAACGGCCTTTGATGTCCCCTCACGGGTTCCATCAAAGGCCTTCTTATTTCATCTTACGTGTCCGACAAATCCACTCTATTCCTGTGGCACCGGATTCTCGTGTCTTTTGATTTTCAGCGTCGTGGTACGAACGAAGTCTTCTTTTCGAACGAATACCGCACGGATTCGCTTGTAGACCGCCATTCCCTGGTTCAGTTCCTGAATCACTTTCTTGTACAGTGCTTTCAGCTCCTCATAGTCCGGTGTGTACCCCAACTTGGATTTGACGTATTCCATATCCGGCAGAATCTGCACACCCACAACCTCATCTCCGTTATTATTGTACGGGAATACCATGGATTCCGCAATGTACGGGCTCTGATTGATGTACTCTTCGATCTCTTCCACGTAGACATTCTCGCCAGTCTTTGTCACAATGACATACTTTTTTCGACCGGTCAGATAGATCCATCCGTCTTCATCCTGGAATCCCAGATCTCCGGTGTGGAGCCATCCATCCGAATCCAACACCTCTGCAGTGGCTTCCGGCATGTTGTAGTAGCCCATCATAACGTTCGGACCTCGGAATAGAATTTCACCGATTCCATCCTCATCCTTGTCCACAATCTGAACTTCTCCAGAATGGACCGGTACGCCCACAGAACCGGCTTTCCGATAACGTTCCTTCGGAGCGCTCATTGGGGTACCGGAAATCAGCGGAGTGCACTCCGTCATTCCAAAACCCTGAAGCACTGTAATTCCAAGATCCTCGAAATTTCGAAGAATTTCTGGGGAAAGGGCCGCTGCACCAGTAATCACCATGCGAAGCTTTCCGCCCAATTCATTTCGAATGCTCTTGAAAATGGTTCGGCTCAAGTTGATGCCCACCTTCCGGAGCTTTTTGTTCACGCCCATCACATTCTGGAAGGTATTGGTCTTTCCGCTCTTCTCAATTCCCTTCTGAATCCGGTCGTTAATCATCTCCAGGATTCTCGGAACCACAATAATAACCGTGTTCTGAGCCTCTTTCATATTCTGGGTAATGTACTTCATTCCTTCACAGAAAGCGGTGCTGGCACCTCTGTAGAGCACCAGAAGCATTCCCAACGTACACTCGTAAGTATGGTGGATTGGAAGGATGGACAGGGTCTTGTCCGTGGTCAGCACATGGGCTACCCGGCACACGTCCATAATGTTGGTGGTGATATTTCGGTGACAAAGCATAACGCCCTTTGGATTTCCGGTGGTTCCAGAGGTAAAAAGAATTACCGCCAGCGCATCTGGATCCACTTCCGCTTCCAGATAGGTTCTGTCTCCCTGTTCCAGAAGAAGCTCCCCCTCCCGAAGAAGGGTTCTCCATGCGAACACCTGAACCTCTCTGTTCGCTTCTTCTCCCTGTATCCATTCTCTATACTTCGGAAGGTCCAAATCCGATGCTTCCGGCACCTGATCCATATCGGTACGATCTCCGTAGAACTCCATAATTCCAAGGTTTCGAATCTGAGTGATTCCCTTCAGCTTCGTACACTCTGCCTTGGTACAGAAAATGGTGTCGCATTCCGCCGTCCGAAGCAGATTCTCAATTTCTGGGCCAGAAAGTTCCTTGTCAATAGGAACGATTACACCAACGCCGTTCATCACCGCCAGGTATGTCACAATCCACTCATAACAACCCTGACCCATGACGGCAATCCGCTTTCCGGAAAGCCCCATCTCCGTAAGTTTTGTTCCCAGAGCGTTCACATCGTGCTGAAGCAGCTGGTAATTAATCGG
>JBNMGJ010000126.1:0-5457 GCA_050872185.1 Mogibacterium sp. | reverse complement strand
GGATTGCAGTATAATTTAAAAAGTGTTTGAACGCCTTTGCGAGTTATGCTATAATGTCCATTGTTAAGCCGGCGTGGCGGAATTGGCAGACGCGCGGGATTCAAAATCCCGTGGTAGTGATATCGTATGGGTTCGACCCCCATCGCCGGCACCATTATTTAATTGACGGAGGTTATAATAATGAAAATGAACGCAGGAATGATGAACATGCTTCTGCTGGTATTCTTCATCTTCATCATTTATTTCATGATGATTCGTCCTCAGAGAAAGAGAGACAAAGAGGCGAAGGAAATGAGAGATGGCCTGACAAAGGGTGACGAGATTATCACCATCGGTGGTTTCATCGGAAAAGTTGTCAGCATCAACGCAGAAACAGTTGTTATTAATGTAAATGCAGGAAAAGGCACTACAAATGTTGAGATTCTGAAGACGGCAATCGGCAGTGTAAAGACACCGAATACAGCAGCTCGTCAGGAGAAGAAGGAAGTAGCCGAAGAGAAGGAGAAAGAAAAGGAAGTGAAGACTTCTACCACCAAGAAGGTGACTCCAAAGAAGCTGACTCCGAAGAAGGAAGAGGATGCCGAATAATTAAAGCGAGTTTTCAAAAGGACGCCAGAAGGCGTCCTTTTTCGTATATCTGGGCTTCCGGTTCCGCATACTGAAAGACCTTGAAAAATACATAGTGATGGTGTAGAATTGTATGTAAAATACAATGTATTTCTATGATTTTATTACTTTTTAGAAAGGCGCCTACAATCAAATGAAAAAAGGTACACGTAAATTTTTATCAATTCTCGTCGTATTGGTTATTGCACTGGGGGCATTTGTTTCGTTAAAGGGCCTCGGTCCGGTACAGAAGCTTTCGGACAAGATGAAGTATGGCTTGGACATCAACGGCGGTGTCTATGTACTGATGGAAGCGGAGACCAAAGAAACCGGAACGCAGTTAACCAAACTGATGGATCAGACCAAATCGGTCCTGGAAAACCGTGTAAACGCCATGGGTATTTCGGAAGCATCGGTTTCCATTGAGGGCACGAATCGTGTTCGTGTGGAAATGCCAGGTGTAGAGGATGCGCAGGCAGCGATTGACCAGATTGGAAAGACCGCACAGTTAAAGCTATTCCTAGCAGATGGTACAGAAGTAATGAGCGGAAATGAAATTACCGACTCTTCTTTTACCACCGACTCCAAGAATGGCGGATATAAGATTACCATTGATTTCTCCTCCAAGGGATCCGATGCTTTTGCAGCGGCGACTGAAAAGGCAGCAACTGGAACGGTAAAAGCAACTCTCAAGGATGAGAATGGACAGACCGTTTCTAACACAGCAATCGTTATCAAGCTGGATGATGAAGTTGTTTCAGCTCCAAGCGTTAGCGAGAAGATTGCATCTAGAAGTTGCGAAATCACCCGTCCAGGTGGATTTAGCGAAGATGAAGCATCTTCTACCTCTGCACTGATTCGTGGCGGTGCTCTGCCAGCGACCCTGAAAGAAATCAGTTCGTCCGTTGAGACCGCAACCATCGGTGCAAACGCACTTCACAAGAGTATGGTTGCCGGAGCAATCGGCCTGGGTCTGGTGATGATTATCATGCTGATTGCATACGGTATGCTGGGCGTGATTGCGGATTTGGCGCTGTTGCTGTACGTTGAAGTGACCCTCTGGATTATGGCACTTATGGGATCCGTGCTGACATTGCCAGGAATTGCAGGTATCATCCTGTCCATCGGTATGGCCGTGGATTCCAACGTAATTATTTTCACCAGAATCCGTGAGGAAATTGAGAAGGGTAAATCCATTCGCGTAGCGGTAGACACTGGATTCAAATCCGCTTTGGCTACCGTTGTAGACTCTCAGACCACAACTCTGATTGCGGCCATCGTGCTGTATCTCATCGGTACAACATCGGTGAAGGGATTTGCACTGACGCTGATGATTGGTACTCTCTGCAGTATCTTCACCGCAGTTGTTATTACGCAACTGTTTGTAACAACGCTTATTGAAATTCCAACCTTCAACAAGATGCGTCATTTCGGCATGCACGAAGATGGCACACCGAGGATGAAGTGGAAGAAGCATATTCATTTCGTTGAAAACCGTAAGAAGTACTTTGCAATCAGTTTAATCATTATTTTGCTGGGTGCTGGCTGTGCCGCATTCAAGGGTTTCAACTACGGTATCGACTTCACAGGCGGTACAATGATTCAACTTGAAATGGGTCAGAAAGTAGATGCAGACGAAGTTGCACAGGCAATTTCAAAGTATAAGCTAGATCCGTCCATCGTATACGCAACAGACAATCACAGCCAGGTGGTAATCCGTACCAAGAAGGCATTGAATGCAGACCAGAGAGGACAGGTGGTTTCGACACTGTCCGAGAAGTACAACTTGGATAAGAAGTCGGTACTGGCTTCCGAAGAGTTCGGACCAACCGTCGGCAAGGAACTTCGTCAGAATGCTGTTAAAGCGATTATCATTGCGGCACTGTGCATGCTGGTGTACATTCGATTCCGGTTCAAGACATGGAAGTATGGACTGGCTGCTGTAGGCGGATTGCTCCACGACGTACTGGTAACTCTGTCCATGTATGCAATCTTCGGATTTACGATTAACAATCCGTTCATTGCAGGTATTCTTACCGTTGTAGGATATTCCATTAACGATACAATCGTTATTTTCGATCGTATCCGAGAGAATAAGAGATTCTACAAGAGAAAAGAGCTGGCTCCACAGATTAACGACAGTATCAATCAGACTCTGTCCAGATCCATCATAACATCGATTACAACTTTGATTGTAATGGTGCCACTGTATCTGATGGTTTCTTCAGAAATCAGACAGTTCCTGATTCCACTGATTATCGGTGTTGTATGCGGAACTTATTCCTCCATCTTCATCTGCAGCCCGTTGCTGTATGAAATGAAGAGAAAGGAAAGCCTGTCCAGATACGAGCTACAGAAGGAGAAACAGGCAAAAGCAGCAAAAGAAGCGAAGAAAAAGAATTCGGGTATTGTAAAATAGCTTAATAAGAGGTGTATTGGTGACGACTGATCTTGTGATGACAACAGAACAATTTATCGAAGATCTGAAGACAATTAATGAGAAGTACGATGACCCAATGGTGGTCAAAGCTTTCGACATTGCCAACAATCTTCATAACGGCCAGATGCGGAAGAGTGGAGAACCCTATATCATCCACCCGATTGCGGTTGCAAAAATTCTGGCTAGTTTTGGCATGGACACGGAGACTGTCGTTGCCGGACTCCTTCACGATGTGGTGGAGGATACGGAGTACACACGGGAACAGCTTGTTGAAGATTTCAATGAGGAAATTGCACTGCTTGTGGATGGTGTAACTAAGCTAGGAAATATTAAGTATGATTCAAAAGAAGAACTGCAGGCGGAGAATTTCCGCAAGATGTTCTTGGCTATGTCCAAGGACATCCGAGTTCTTATCATCAAACTGGCGGACCGACTACATAACATGCGAACCATGGAATTCATGCCGCCTCACAAGCGGAAGGAAAAGTCCGCAGAAACATTGGAAATCTATGCACCTCTTGCGGGCAGACTGGGTATTTACAGCATCAAGTTCGAGCTGGAAGACCTGGCATTTAAATACCTGCACCCATCCGATTATGAATCTTTGTCGGTTCAGGTGAATAAGCGCAAAGAGGAGAGAGAAAAAATTGTAGATCAGCTGATTGACGAAATCAGCGACGAGCTGGACAAGTCTAATTTCCATTACGACGTGATGGGACGGTCCAAGCACCTATACAGTATCTACAAGAAGATGACCATTCAGCACAAACAGCTGGATGAAATTTTCGATTTGATTGCAATCCGTGTGATTGTGAACAGTGTAAAGGATTGTTATGCCGTTCTGGGATTGGTACACACAAGGTGGACCCCAATCCCAGGACGCTTCAAAGATTATATTGCAATGCCGAAACCGAATATGTATCAGTCCTTGCATACGACGGTTCTGGACGATAACGGGGATCCTTTCGAAATTCAAATTCGAACCTACGAGATGCATCGTATCGCGGAATACGGTATTGCAGCACATTGGAAATACAAGGAAGGCAAAGGAGACCAGAGCAACGGCACTTCCGAACAGAAGCTGGCATGGCTCAGACAGGCATTGGAGTGGCAGAAGGAAACCGATGACTCCATGGAGTTCCTAGAAACCCTCAAGATGGATCTGTTTGACAATCAGGTCTTTGTCTTCACGCCAAAGGGAGATGTTATCGAGCTCCCAGCGGAATCGACACCGCTGGATTTCGCCTTCAAAATTCACACTGATGTGGGAATTCGCTGCGTAGGAGCTAAGGTCAACGGCAAGATGGTCACCATCGATCATAAGTTGAAGACCGGCGATATTATCGACATCATCACTTCAGCGAATTCGGCGGGCCCGAGCATGGACTGGCTGAACATCGCCAAGAGTTCCCAGGCGAAGAACAAGATTCGGAACTGGCTTCGAAAAGCCAACAAAAACGATTCTCTGGATCGAGGAAAATCGAACATTGCCAACTATATTAAGAAGAAAGGGTATGATCCGCATTTAGTGGCGAAGAACGCCTACCTTCTGAAGGCAGTGAAGGATCTCAAATTAAACAACGTAAACGAGCTCTACCTTCAGATTGCGAACGGTGGAAGTGCCCTGGCAAAGCTGGGACAACGTCTGATTGATTACTACAAGGAAGACAACCGCAAGGAAGAGATTCGCAAAGAAGAAGAGATTAAGAATAAAAAGACACAGGTTCATCGGGTTACTGATTCCGATGGGCCGGGTATTATCGTCAAAGGTTCTGACAACTTGCTGATTCGTATCGCGAGATGCTGCACACCGGTTCCAGGAGATGATATTATCGGATTCATCACCAAGGGACGTGGAATTACCGTTCACCGGAGGGACTGTAGCAATATCGTAAGCCTACCGGAAAGAGAGCGGGGACGTTTGATTGATGTAGAGTGGGAAACGCCAAAGGTGGGCCAGACCTACTATGCAGATATCAACATCAGCGGCATCGATCGAAAGGGCCTGTTCAGCGACATTTCCAAAGTCTGCGAAGACATGGACGTTCGGCTGGTGGGCGTGAACATGAAACCGGTGGACGACGAGTACGTTAATGTTACGATTACAGTTGCGATTACCGGAACGCATCAGATTCAAAGACTCCTGATTTCACTTCGGAATGTTTCAGGAATCGACAAGGTATACCGGGCAAAATCATGATTACAATTACTAGTTATAACGAAAATATGCTACAGGAGAACACGTATCTCCTAGTGGATACCGACACACATACCGGGATTATCATTGATCCCGGTTGTTACACGTCTGAAATGAAGAAGGCCCTTGAGCAAGTTACGCTTGAGTACATCATTCTAACTCATGGACACGGGGACCACATCGCAAAGCTACCGGAAATTCGAAAGGATTTTCC
>JBNMGJ010000284.1:0-1522 GCA_050872185.1 Mogibacterium sp. | reverse complement strand
TACAACTTTCCCGAATTCTATGACTTCACCAACTCTTCATGGTAAAATTACCGAATCAACGAAGTTCCCCTCCACCTCCGGCCAAATCCGGTAAAAGAAAATCCGGCATTCGCCGGACTTCCTTCTACGTTATTCATCACTGTATCTCTATTACATCGCAGCAAACTCATCTTCGATATTGTCGACGTGAGGTCCTGCGGAAGCGATTTCTTCCTTCATGTCCGGATATTTCTCCTGGAAATTCTCTTCGAACATCTTCGCCAGTTCTCTCGCCTGACGGTCATAGGCCTGCTTATCCTTCCAGGTATCCCGTGGGTTCATGATATTCAGCGGAACATCTGGACAGGTCTGTGGAATATCCAGATTGAAGAGATCATCATGCACGTATTTCACATTGTCCAGCTTCCCTGCAAGGGCCGCATGAATCATAGCTCTCGTATACTTCAGCTTCATCCGGCTTCCGGTTCCATAGGCACCGCCAGTCCATCCGGTATTCACCAGATACACCTTCGTGCCGTATTTCTCCAGACGTTCTCCCAGCATCTCCGCATACTTCTCCGCCCGAAGCGGCATGAACGGCTCCCCGAACAAAGTGGAGAAGGTCGGCTGCGGTTCCCGGATTCCCCGTTCGGTACCGGCTACTTTTGCCGTAAAACCAGTCACGAACTGGTACATGGCCGCATTCTTCGACAGTCTAGAAATCGGTGGCAGGACGCCGAAAGAGTCCGCCGTTAGGAAAATAACCACCTTCGGAATTCCACCTTTTCCTGGAATTTCCGCATTATCGATGAAATCAATCGGATATCCCACACGGGTATTCGGTGTCAGTTCCCGGTTACTGTAGTCCGGCTCCCGGGTTTCCTTATCCAGCACCACGTTCTCCACCACCGAACCGAAACGGATGGCATGGTAGATTTCCGGCTGCTCCTCTTCCTCTAGGTCGATGCACTTCGCATAGCATCCGCCTTCGATGTTGAAGACACCTTCTTCCGACCAACCGTGTTCGTCATCTCCAATCAGCTTCCGCGAAGGATCTGCCGAAAGGGTGGTTTTACCGGTACCGGACAGCCCAAAGAATACGGCCGTCTCTCCAGTCTCCGGATCCATGTTGGAAGAACAGTGCATCGGAAGAACGTTCTCCTCCACCGGCAGCACGTAATTCATAATGGAAAATACAGATTTCTTGATTTCACCGGCATAGGAAGTTCCCGCGATGATGACGAAATGATCTTCATAGTCAATCATGACTGCCGCTTCGGAATGAATCCCGTATTTCTTGGCATCGCACTTGAACCCTGGCACCGCCAGAATGGTGAAATCCGCCTCACCGTAATTTCTAAGCTGCTCCTCCGTCGGGCGAATGAGCAGATTGTGTATGAACAGATTCTGCCATGCTTTCTCATTGATTACGCGAATCTTACGAGAATACTTCTCATCTGCACCGGCGAATCCGTCGAAAACGAACACATCCTTGCCCTTCAGATATTCTATCATCTCAGCCTTAATTCCGCGGAATACATCT
>JBNMGJ010000227.1:0-2683 GCA_050872185.1 Mogibacterium sp. | reverse complement strand
GACCTTTCACCGTCACAATCGATTCGTGGGGAAAAATCGGTGTTCCCTCCGGCACTGCCCATACGTCGCAGGTGAATTTGAAGTTCTTCAGGTACTCCAGGAAATCCTCGGAGAAACATTTCTTTCCCCGAAGGTATTCGATGTCCTCTGTGGTGAACTTCAGGTTTTTCATGTACTTAATCAGCTGTTCCACACCCGCCATGATGGCGAACCCGCCGTTGTCCGGAACTCTCCGGAAGAACATGTCAAATACCGCTTCCTGATCCCGAATATCGGACTGGAAGTAGCCGTTGGCCATGGAAATCTCGTAGAAATCCGTCAGCATGGTCAGGTTGTAATTGTCTAACATTTCTTAATCCTCCACTCATGAGGGAATTAACGGTTGCTAGAAGCGGCAGACTTGCTTGCATCCTGCGTCTGCGTGGTTTCGGTGTTACTGGAAACCGTTGCTTCTTTCGCCAGTTTTGCTGGATACTGCAGAATAATGCGGAGCCGCCATCCAATCAGACCAGCAGCCAGCAGTATGATGATAATCGCCAGTGCGATATCGTTCGTTTCATGCCAAAAATCCTTGAAACCCCTCATTTCTTCTCCTTTATGCTAAATGATAACATTTGGAATAATTATACTACTGGAGAACAGATAATGCAATTAATTTGAAACCATATAGGAGGTATGTTATAATGATACGATTCTAAGAAAAGCAGAAAGTATTGAAAATATGCAGAAAATAACCATCACAAATAACGACGCCGGACGTCGGCTGGATCGTTTTCTCCGGAAGTATTTGGAGAGAGCCACCCTGGGTTCGATTTACAAGATTATCCGAAAGGATGTGAAGGTCAACGGGAAACGGCAGGAGAACAGTTACGTTCTGGAAGAAGGGGACGAAATCACCCTGTATCTAACAGATGAGCGAATTGCCACCCTTCAGACTCCGGTGAACAATCGGAAACGCAAGAAGGCCAAGAAGACCTTTACCATCATCTACGAGGATGACAACATTCTCATTGCAGACAAGCCCTACGGCCTGCTGACTCACGGGGACCGAAATGAGAAGAAGAACCACCTGGCCAACCAGGTTAAAGATTATTTAATCGAAAAGGGAGAATACAATCCAAGAGCCGAGCGAGTCTTCGCACCGGCGCCAGCTAACCGATTGGACCGAAACACCACGGGAGTAGTCCTTTTCGGTAAAAACAGCGAGGCACTGCGCACACTGAACCGGTGGATCCGGGAGGACCGGATATCTAAGTTCTATCGAACTATTGTTTTTGGCAACCTAGGTGAGAAATTAGAACTTCATGGACGTCTCCGGAAGGATGAGAAGACGAATAAAGCAGAGATTCTAGATTCCTCCCATACAGAGGGTCGGGAAATCGAAACCATCGTGACACCGATTCGCCACTTGGATAATTCGACTCTGGTGGAGGTGGAGCTGGTAACGGGAAGAACCCACCAGATTCGTGCGCACTTAGCTAGCATTGGACATCCGGTTATCGGAGACAGCAAATACGCGAAGGGGAAGGCGAAGCTCTTCAACCATCGCATCTACGAGGCGTGTCACTTAAGCACCCAGCTTCTGCACAGCGCAAGACTGGAATTCAGAGATTGTGATGGAACCCTGAGCTATTTGAACGGCAAGGTGTTTGAGGCACCGTTACCGGAACAATTTGAAGATATTTTAGAGGAATTAGAGGGATAATGAGTAATAACAAAGAGACAAGTGGAAAGAAAGAATCAAATATGCTTCTAGAGCTAGTGAAGGATCTGATTATCGCGATTATCATCGCCGGCGGAGTGCTGTATTTCGTACGTCCGACGATTGTAAAGCAGACCTCCATGCAGGCCACCATGAATCCTAATGATTACCTGATTATGTACCGCCAGGCCTATCGCTCGAAATCACCGGAACGGGGAGACATTATCATCTTCCAGTCCGATTTGATGGACGATGAAGGCAATGACAAACTCCTCATTAAGAGAGTAATCGGACTTCCGGGAGATAAGATTCAGATTAAGAATCAGAAGGTATATATCAACGGAGAGGAGTACAAAGAGAATTATCTCAAAGATGGATATACTACAGGCGAGGGAACTTGGAATGTACCGAAGAATCACTACTTCGTCATGGGGGATAACCGAGTGGTTAGTGTGGATAGCCGATACTCCGAGGTGGGATTCGTGGACAAGGACCAGATTGAAGGAAAAGTCGTAATTCGTCTGTTCCCGTTCAACAAAATTAAGACGTTCTAGGAAAACTGGCAGAGGATTCTGTTAGAACATTCTACACAAAGGAAATTGAAATGGCGAAAAGAACAAGGAAACTAGTAGCAAATAACAAGAAAGCGCGCCACGATTATTTCGTAGAGGAGACCTTCGAAGCAGGCATCGTACTGACAGGTACCGAGATTAAATCCATCCGCGCCGGTCGTGTTAGCGTGAAAGAAAGCTATATTTACATCGACAAAAAAGGGGAGATGATGATATGCGGGATGCACATTTCGCCTTATGAACAGGGGAATCGGTTCAACGTGGATCCTCTTCGGGAGCGGAAACTGCTGCTGCATCGAAAGGAAATTAACAAGATTATTGGAAAAATCAAGGAGTCCGGCCTTACCATCATTCCGCTGAATGTCTATCTGAACGAAGACGGACGCTGCAAGGTGGAAGTCGGAATCTG
>JBNMGJ010000008.1:0-23310 GCA_050872185.1 Mogibacterium sp. | reverse complement strand
CCCTTAGCGTGTCTCCGATACCGCTAAGAAGAAGTCCGCCGATACCGATGGCGGATTTGAGTTTGCCATTGGCCGGCGTTCCCGATTCTGTGATTCCAATATGCATCGGTACATCGGTCTTCCGGCTGGCAATTGTATATGCATCATAAGTCATCCGAACATCGGAGGATTTGATGGACAGGACCAAATCGTGGAATCCCAGATTCTCCATGTAGTCCACAGTTTCCAATGCACTCTTCGCCAACGCCTCTGCGGTAACGCCACCGTATTCCTCCAGAATATGCTTTTCCAGAGATCCGGAATTCACACCCACGCGAATGGGAACCTGGTGTTCCTTCGCGGCTTCTACCACTTTCCGCACGTTCTCTGCACTGCCGATGTTTCCTGGATTAATTCGAATCTTATCCGCGCCTGCTTCAATCGCACCAATGGCAAGACGGTAATCGAAGTGAATGTCCGCTACCAGAGGCATGTCTGTCTGCTTTTTCACCCGAGCAAAGGACATCAGTGCTTCATTGTCTGGAATCGCCACCCGAACAATATCGCACCCTGCCTCGGCCAATTCCTGAATCTGCTTCAGTAAAGCCACGGAATCTCTCGTATCCACATTGGTCATGGATTGGATGGATACCGGTGCACCACCACCAATCGCAACTTTTCCGCATTGTACTTGTCTCGTCATAACTCACTCCTATTCCGATATTCTTTTATCCCAGCAACTTCATGATGTCATTCCAGGTGATAAAAATAGTAAACACAATCAGCAACACCATTCCGGCCAGGTGAACATACCCTTCCATGTTATCCGTAATTCGATTTCCTGTTATCTTCCGAATAATCACGAAGAGAATTCGTCCGCCATCCAATGCCGGTAGAGGCAGTAGGTTAATATAAGCCAAATTCAAGCAGATAATGGCTGCCAGATAAAGATATGGCACCACACCCATCGTCGCCGTTCGGTTAACAATCGAAACCATACCCACCGGTCCGGACACATCGTCCTTGCTGAGTTTTCCGGTGAACAACATTTTCAAGCTCTGCATCATCAGCTTGTTTAGATTCCCGGTGGCAATCACGCCGTATTTAATACCGGAAATCAGGCTGTGCTTCTGCTTGCAAGCGATTCCCACCATCATCCGCTTATCCTTTTTCGAATAGGTTGGTGTTACGGTACAGCTTTTGTTCTTTCCATTTCGCTCCACCGTCATGGTGATACTTTCACCCTTTTTGCTCTTGTCAATGGCCTCGACCACATCACTCCAGGAATCGGTCTTCTGTTGATTCACCGCCACAACGGTATCTCCGGATTGAATGCCCGCTTCATATGCGGGAGAGTTCTTTACCACAGAATCCAGGGTATTCGTTGGAATTCCCATTGCAGTCATGGCAATAATCATAATCAGGATTGCGGTCAGTACATTCATGGCCGCTCCGGCTAAAAGAACCGCAATCTTCTGAAGAGCATTCTTGTTTCCAAAAGCCCTTGGATTTTCACTCTCTTCGTCTTCTCCTTCCATGGCACAGTACCCACCGATGGGAAATAGCCTTACGGAATACAAGGTCTCTCCCTTCTGTTTTTGAAACAACAGTGGACCCATCCCCATGGAAAACTCGTTGACTTGCACTCCACACAACTTCGCTACTGCAAAATGGCCGAATTCGTGGGGAATAATCATAATACAGAAAAGAACTATGGTTAAAATCGCTGTCAGCAATAATCTATCCTCGTTTCTATTTTCAAATTAACGGTTTGCTAAGGCTGCTTCCCTCGCGACAGTGCGTGCCTCCCTGTCGATTGCCAGAATTTCTTCCACGCTGTTCGGTGTGGCCATGGTATGCTCTTCCAGCACTCTTTCGATTGTTCTTTGAATGTCCAAGAACCGAATTTCCTTCTGTAAGAACATCGCGACTAACTCCTCATTCGCCCCATTCAATACAATCGGATAACTCCCACCTGTTTCAATGGCTTGGTAGGCTAATTTAATGCACCGGAAAACCTCCGGATTCGGTTTCTCAAAGTGAAGAGCTTTACCAGCATCAAAGAAATTCAAACTTTCACCGCTATAGGGAAGACGCTTCGGATAGTCCAATGCCAGGCTGATTGGAATCCGCATATCCGGTAATCCCATCTGAGCCAGCACAGAGGTATCCTGGAACTCCACCATGGAGTGAACGATACTTTCTGGATGCACATGAATTTCAATCTTAGATGCCGGAACATCAAAGAGCCACTTAGCCTCAATGACCTCCAACCCTTTGTTCATCATGGTCGCAGAATCAATAGTGATTTTCTTTCCCATGGACCACTTCGGATGATTCAACGCCTGATCTAGGGTGACCTCTTCCAACTGTTCCAGGGTATAATTCCGGAAAGGTCCACCGGAAGCGGTCAAAAGAATCCGTCGAATCTCTCGGTCCTGATTTCCTTCCAGGCATTGAAAAATAGCACTGTGTTCGCTGTCCACCGGAAGGAGTCGGACTTTCTTCTGCTTCACTAGATCCATTACAAGGGCGCCACCGGCCACTAGAGTTTCCTTATTGGCCAGTGCGATATCTTTCCCTGTTTCAATGGCCCTGTACGTTGGTGCCAGTCCGCTAATTCCCATCAGCGCATTCAACACTATGTCCGCATCCAGGTTAGCAAGAGATATCAGTCCCTCGTCTCCATAGTACACCTCTAGCTTCGGAAACAGTTTCTGCACGCGATGTGCATCCTCTTCCTTCCCTACGCATACCGCTTCCGGGGAAAATTCCCGAATCTGCTGAATCAAATCATCCACCCGGCTCCGGCAGCTTAGTGCCGTCACCGTGAACTGATCCCGGTTCTCATTAATAATGTCCAGGGTCTGTGTACCGATGGAACCGGTACTACCCAGAATAATCACTTTCTTCATCTGAAATAACTCCTGTCTGTTCTATCTGCTTCAGACACCGGTTACAGCACGAAAAGAATGTAATAGCATACCGCCGGTGCAACGAAAATCACACTATCGAAACGATCCATGATGCCGCCATGTCCCGGAATCAGATGTCCGTAATCCTTAATTCCCATTCCACGCTTGAACATGGATGCGGTTAAATCTCCCGCTTCGGCAACCATTCCACCGACAACGCCGATAAGGACGCAATGAACCATCATGGTTGGATAGAAGAAATATCCGAAAATCCCACAGAAAATCGCACTTCCCAGAATGCCACCTACAGCCCCTTCAATGGTTTTCTTCGGGCTCAGGTTCGGAGCCATCTTGTGCTTTCCTAAGAAATAGCCGGTAAAGTACGCCATAATATCCGATCCGAAGGCAGCGATTACCACCAGCCACGTCATCTTCGGATATGCCGTATTGTCAATGATAACAATATGATAGGAGAACAACACGATGTACACCAGTGCAGTCAGGGTTGCCACCGCATCATAGGGCTTTCGCTCCGTGATTCTCCATCCATAAATCATGCTGATCATCATGGAGAGCACCACCCATGCCATCAGGAATGTGGGATTCACACCTAGAATCAGATGTCCCGCATAGAGAACCGTAATCATAATATACGCGATTGGTTTGGACGGATGTACGTCCATGTTCTCAAATCCGTTGTAAAATTCAGTTACGCCAACGTAGGCAATCGCCGCCGCTGCCACCAGCAGAGGCATTCCACCGAAATAGATAATAAGCAATAACGGAACCATCACGATTCCGGAGATAATCCTTGTCTTCATTATTTGTCTTCCTTTTCCCTTCCTCCAAAACGTCTCTTTCTATGGGAGAACTTCTCGCACATTTCTGCAAATTCATCCGCATCGAAATCTGGCCAAAGCGTATCTGTGAACATTAGCTCGCTATAGGCAGACTGCCACACTAAAAAATTCGATGTTCGTTCCTCACCGCTGGTTCGAATAATCAAATCCGGATCTGGAATATCATCGTGACATGCACCGGTATACAGATGACGGCTAATATCTTCCTCCGTAATCTCTGTTCTTCCCGGTTCCGAAAGCAGCTCGTTCACTGCTTTTACAATTTCCGCACGACCACCGTAATTCACCGCAATGTTGAACACTAGACCGGTATTGTCTTTCGTTGCGTTAAGCAGCTTGTCAATGGCCGTAACGGAATCTGCCGGAAGCTCTTTGTACTCACCGATGATATTGATGCGCACATTGTTGTCCACCAGTTCCTTTAGCTCCAGCTGCACGTACTTGACAATCAGCTTGAAAATACCAGAGACTTCTTCCACACTTCGTTTCCAGTTTTCTGTGGAAAAAGCATACACTGTAAGATATTTAATTCCCATGTTGGAAGCGGCAATGACGATTTTCTTCATGGATTCCATGCCGGCGTTATGTCCCATCAAACGGGGTACACCCTTCTTCTTCGCCCATCTACCGTTTCCGTCCATTATAACACCCACATGTGTTGGGAGTTTGTTCGATTCTGTCATATTTAAATTCCTCTTATACAAGCAAACGTGGCGTTAATGCCACGTTCACTCAATCTCTCTATTATACTGCCATCAGTTCTTCGTTCTTCTTTGCCACGATTTCGTCCACCTTCTTGATGGCCTTGTCGATGGTTTTCTGAACATCGTCCAGGGAGTTCTTCATCTCATCCTCTGTGATGTCGCCGGCTTTCTGCTCTTTCTTCAGTTCGTCGTTCACATCACGGCGTACGTTACGGATGGCCACCTTCGCATCTTCACCCATCTTCTTAATCTGCTTTACCAGCTCTTTTCTTCTTTCTTCGGTAAGCTGAGGAATGACCAGACGGATGCACTTTCCATCGTTGGATGGATTGATTCCCAGGTTGGCCTCGTTCAGGGCATGCTCGATAGTTCCCAGTGTGGATGGATCAAATGGGGATACCATCAGGGTTCTGGCATCTGGAACGGTAACATTAGCCAGGCTCTTCAGTGGAGTTGGCACTCCATAGTAGTCCACATTTACCTTGTCCAGCAGCGCCGGGTTGGCTCTGCCTGCTCGTACTGTGTTCAGGTTCTCTCTCAGGACGTTCTCAGTTTTCTCTAGTTTTTCTTCCAGCGATTTCTTGTGTGACATTTCTTTTCCTCCATTTTCGTCAACTAGTGAATCAGCGTACCGATGTTCTCACCGTGAATCACTTTCATTAAATTCCCTTCTTCTGCCATCGCAAAAACGTACAGCTGAATGTTATTATCCTTGCACAGAGTCGCAGCGGTGAGATCCATTACTCTGAGTTCCTTCTCCACAATATCCATATAGGTCAGCTCTTCATATCTCTCTGCATCCGGATTCACGTTCGGGTCTTCCGAATACACTGCATCGATATTCTTTGCCAACAGAATCACTTCGGCATTCATCTCCGCTGCACGGAGAGCCGCTGTTGTATCCGTGGAGAAGAACGGGCTTCCGGTTCCCCCTCCGAAGATTACAATCTTGTTCTCTTCGAGGTAATCCAATGCTTTCCGTCTGGAATAACCCTCTGCCATATCTCGAATTTCAATGGCTGTCATCACCTTCGCATCGCATCCGATGGAAAGGAGGGAATCCTGAAGTGCCAACGCATTCATTACCGTTGCCAGCATTCCCATATAGTCTGCCGTGGCACGGTCAATATTTCCACCGGTACGGCCTCGGAAGAAGTTTCCACCACCTACCACGATGGCAATCTGAACTCCTTCATCATGAATTTCCTTAATCTGCCTTGCGGTCTTCACCGTCATCTCCGGATTAACACCGAACTTATCGTCTCCCGCCAGTGCTTCTCCGCTCAGTTTAATCAGTACACGCTTGTATTTTGTCGCCATATTTTCTACCTTCCTTACTTCTGAAATAGTACCATATTCACCTTGTTTTGTAAATCGACATTCTATTTCTTTGGTTCAATCAGGATGGTCTCCGCTGAATCTACTGCAGCCTTTACCAGTGCATCCACATCCAAGGCTTCCTCGGACTTCTCGATGTTCTTCAGCTTCGGCTTCGTCACCGGATGCTTTGGAAGAAATACTGTGCAGCAATCCTCGTAAGGCTGGATAGAAATATCATAGGTTCCGATTTCCTGGGCTTTCTCCATGATATCCACTTTGTCCATGGCAATCAGCGGACGCATTACCGGCATTTTCACAACCGAATCCGTTACCACCAGAGCCTCTGCCGTCTGGCTAGCCACCTGTCCCAGATCCTCACCGGTAATCAGCATCATATCGTGTTTCTTCACGGCCATCTGTTCGGCAATTCGCATCATGAAGCGCCGAACTAGAATGGTGGTTTCATCTTCCGGACAATTCTGTACAATCTGTTCCTGAATCGGTAGTAGGTTCACCACATACATTTTGATGGATCCCCTGTATCCGGCCAAAACACCGCACAAGTCTTCCACCTTCTTCTGAGCTCTCTGACTTGTGTATGGATAAGAGTGAAAATGAATCGCTTCAATTCTCATTCCCCTCTTTGCCATCATGAAAGCAGCCACCGGACTGTCAATACCACCGGACATGAGAATCAGTCCTTTTCCGTTAGTTCCCAGAGGCAGGCCGCCAAACCCCTTAATCTTATCCCGATAGATGTACGCGCCTTCGGCTCTAACATCTACGTAGAGAAGTACGTCAGGATCATGCACATCCACGTGAAGGACCTTACAGGTCTTCAGAATGGTAGCCCCCACCTGTCGGCCGATGTCCGGAGACTGAACCGGGAACGTCTTATCCACTCTCTTTGCTTTTACCTTGAAAGATTGAATACCTTCCTTCTCAATGATGTCCATCATATAGGCCGCAGCGGTCTTACCAATCTCATTCATGTCTGGAACACAACACTTTGCAGGACTTACAGTTGCTACACCGAAGACTTTGGAGGCGGTTCGAACCACGTCATTCTGAGGAACTGTCTCTGGTACACGAACCAACATCAGGCCGCCAATCCATCTGGATTCTACGTCTTCATAGATGGAAAGGGCACCGCGTACTCTTTCCAGAAGTACCCGTTCGAAATACGGACGATTCATTCCCTTCAGGGCCACTTCGCCGCAACGAACAATATATAAATTCTTTTCCATTGTTTTCTCCTATGTAATTATAATGTAAAAGTAATCTCTTAAATCATACTATCGGAAGCTACCCAGCCGGCGGAATCTAGCCACTGCGGCCTTCAGCCGGTCGATAACGAAATCCATTTCCTCCAAGATGTTGAACTCGGAGAAACTGAAGCGAATTGCGCTTTCAATCTCCTTGTGGTTCATGGACATGGCCTGCAACACGTGGCTGTCTCCCGTGTGATGGGAGGCACAAGCCGATCCAGTGGAAACAAAAATCCCATCCTGCTCTAATGTGTGCAGAAGAACCTCTCCACGGGTTCCAAGGAAGGAAAAATTAATGACCGACGGACAACGGGTTCCGAAATCCGTTAGCTCCATTCCCTGCTCTTCAAATCCGTTGAGCTGCACATCGGGAATTTCCTCCACTACCGCTTTGCGGAAGTAGTCGTTCACCTTTGCCATCTTCATCTGTTTTTCAAATAGGTTCTCTGTGGTCATCTTCGCCGCCAGCCCTAAGCCCGCAATTCCAGGGGTATTTTCCGTGCCGGAGCGGTATCCGTTCTCCTGACCGCCGCCCAGAATGTGAGGAGGAATATCTACACCTTTTCGGACATACAACGCGCCTACCCCTTTCGGGCCATGGAACTTGTGTCCACTAATAGAAATCAAATCAAAAGGTGCATCGGCGAAGCTCATTTTGCCAAAGGCTTGCACTGCGTCGGTATGAAACAGAATCTTGGTTCCATACAGCTGATTGAATTCTTGTACGATATTATAACACGGCAGCACCGGTTCAATGGTTCCCACTTCATTGTTCACCGCCATCATGGTGACCAGAATTGTATTCTCGTCCAGCGCCGCTTTCAGTGCCTGTGGTTCCACATAGCCATTCACATCTGCCTTGAGGTATTCCACTTGATAACCGTCGTCCTTCAGTCGCTTCATGCACTCAAGCACCGCAGGATGCTCCACTTCAGTGGTAATAATCTTGTTTCCCCGTCTCCGCATCTTTCTGCATACGGAAAAAATAGCCGTATTGTCGCTCTCTGTTCCGCCTGATGTGAATATAATCCGACCATCATATGGAAAAGTACGACTGATTTCCTCTCTTGCATCAAAAAGATAATTTCCTGCTTCAAATCCCATGGAATGAAGTGATGATGGGTTTCCGAAATAGTCCTTTTGAAGGCGGACCATCAAATCCGTTACCTCATCATACTGTCTTGTTGTTGCGCTATTATCCAGATATATCATTTCTTTCCTTCATTTCTCCATTACGGTAAAAAAGCTCCCCGTATCGGGGAGCCTTGATTATTTCGCGTAATCGGTCGCTCTGGTCTCCCTGATAACATTGACTTTAATCTGTCCGGGATATTCGAGTTCGCCTTCGATTTTCTTTGCGACTTCATGTGCCAGCATCGGTACTTCATCATCCTTCACCTGGTTTGGCTTAACGGTAATCCGAATCTCACGGCCCGCCTGAATCGCATAAGACTTATCAACGCCCTTCGTGGTATTCGCAATTTCCTCCAAACTCTCCAGTCTCTTGATGTAAGACTCCAGAGTCTCACGACGTGCACCTGGTCTCGCCGCAGAAAGTGCATCCGCAGCCGCTACCAGAACTGCCTCCATCGTCGTCGGTTCAACGTCACCGTGATGGGCCTGAACTGCATTGATTACCTTCCAGGATTCCTTGTACTTCTTACAGATATTTGCACCGATTTCCACGTGAGTTCCTTCCACTTCGTGGTCAATGGATTTTCCAATATCATGTAGGAGGCCAGCTCTCTTTGCCAGTCTTGGATCATATCCCAGCTCTGAAGCCATCAGGCCTGCCAAGATGGATACTTCAATGGAATGCTTCAGCACGTTCTGGCCGTAGGAAGTCCGGTATTTCAGACGTCCCAGGAGCTTCACCATCTCTGGATGCAAGTTGTGTACACCGGTCTCAAAGCAAGCCTGTTCGCCCTCTTCTTTGATGATGTTGTTCACTTCCTTGGTGGCCTTCTGAACCATTTCCTCGATTCTAGCCGGGTGGATTCGTCCATCTGTAATCAGCTTCTCCAGTGCAATTCGTGCAATTTCCCGACGAATCGGGTCGAAGCCGGACAGGATAACTGCTTCCGGCGTGTCGTCGATAATCAGGTCTACTCCAGTCAGTGTCTCAATGGCCCGAATATTACGACCTTCTCTTCCGATGATTCTTCCCTTCATATCATCGCTTGGAAGAGGTACCACGGAAACGGTGGTCTCCGCAACCTGATCTGCCGCACAGCGCTGAATCGCCATGGTGACAATCTCTCTAGCCCGCTTGTCCGCTTCATCCTTCGCCTCGGACTCAACACGAGTAATCATGGCCGAAGCATCTTTCCGAATATCCTTTTCCACTTCATCCAGAAGAATCTGTTTTGCCTCTTCCTGTGTATAACCGGAAATCTTCTCCAGTTCCTTCACCTGCTTTGCCAGGTATTCATCGATGCGCTGGTGCTTTTCGTTCATGGAACGTTCTTTCTTTGAAAGCCCCTCTTCCCTACGCTCAATGTTTTCCATCTTCTTCTCGATGTTCTCTTCTCTCTGAAGAATTCGGCGTTCGGATCTTTCTACCTCTTTCCGACGATCCCGGATTTCGTTCTCCAGATTTGATCTTAGCTTATGTGTTTCTTCCTTTGCCTCCAGTATCTTCTCTTTCTTGATGTTCTCCGCCGCATTCTCTGCATCCAGAATCAAGTTCTGAGCCTTCTGTTCCGCACTTCCGATTTTGCTTTCCCCAACGTTCTTGCGCAGAAGGTATCCAACCAACAGTCCAATCGAAAGAAACACGACAGCACATCCAATTCCTACGAGTGTAGCGTTCACTGTCATGTCCTCCTTAATATAAAAATAATGTATTACGATTTAAAATCACCTGACTATGCAGCCAGTATAATTTCACAAAGATACAAAATAATTATAATCCGATTTGGTCTAATAGTCAATATCTAGGCCTTCTTTTGAAGGTTAGCACTACCGGTTGTTGTCCCTTGGAATTCCTCGCTATCTTGCGTTCATTAATCTTCCGGCAATCTTCCTAAAGTTCTCGGCGATATACGTCTTTTCTTTCAACACAACTGGAACCCCTGCATCTGCACTGAACCGAAAATTATCGTCTTCCAGAATCATCCCCAGCATATCGCATTTGAACTGGCGATTGATGTCAGAAGCTTCTGTTTCAAGTCCTCTTTCTACCAGCTCCGGCTTCATACGGTTGATAACGAACCGACGTTTTAGCACTCTCTTTCGAATCAATTGATCTTCCAACATATCTGCGTTTCGAAGTGCAGTAAGTTCCGGTGTTACCACCATCAGGGTTTCATCACAAGCAGAAGCACACGTTGTAACAAAGGCATCTGCGCCTGGCGCACCATCCACAATGATGCAGTCGTAGAATTCCCGTGTTTCCTCTAAGAATTTCTCCCACTTCTCTGGATTTAAATTCTCTCGGTCCTCCATTAACCCTCCCGGCAAAAGATACAGATTCGATGGATTTTCCACCCGTACCACCGCTTGTTCCAGCTGACAAATTCCATTCATCACGTCGAATACATGGTAGATGGATTCACACTCCACATCCAGCATAATATCCAGCGAACGCATTCCGGGATTCATGTCAATCAATAGCGTGTTCCGCCCTAGAATAGCGAAAGTCGCTGCCAGATTAACGGTAAAAACAGATTTTCCCGTGCCACCGCGGCCGGAACCAATGTAGAAACTTTGATTCATTTTTTTACTCCATATAACCTTCTGTTCTTAGACTTATGTATTTTCCATTTCCAATGATCAGATGATCCAGAATCTGGATTCCAACCAGCTTTCCGGCTTCCTGCATCCGGCGGGTTACTTGAATATCCTCCTTGCTGGGAGTGGGATCACCGCTAGGGTGATTATGTGCCAGGATAATTCCGGCAGCGCCATTTCGAATGGCGCCCCGCAGCACGTCCGATGGCTGCATGGGGGCGGAATTCAGACTTCCCTTAGATACCACAATTTTTGACTGCACCTCACATCGGCTATTCAACAGAACCTCTACCACCTGTTCTTGCTTTAGACCCCGCATGTCTTCCATCAGCAGGTTCGCCACAGAATCAGGGTTCCGTAATACATCCTTAACGACGTCCTCTCTTCGATTCTGGAATCGCTTTGTCAATTCCATGCAGGCCACCACGGAACAGGCTTTCGCCTTGCCGATTCCATCGAGATTACACAGTTCATGTACGCTTACATCCCTCATGTTTCCAATTTCTCGTTCAACATACGCCAGGATATCCTCTGCCAGTTGTACCGCGGAACGGTTTGCCGTACCATTTCGAAGAAGCAGCGCCAGAAGCTCTGCCGTGCTCAAACTCTCCGGACCGGAGTACATCAGTTTCTCCTGGGGACGCTCCCGTTCCGGTAAATCTTTAATTCCCATATACCTCCTTTGCTATGTAACTTCTACAACAAGTGCAGTAATTATAGCAAAAGAAGTCCCGGCCCACAATACGCCGGAACTTCTGGTATGACACTGTCGTAAACTCTAGGCCTCTATATGTAATTTCTCTGAAGAATCGTAATGTTCTGTAGTGTCAGAACCACCAACGTTACACCGACAAGACACAGGAGTGTGTTGAATAGCTGGCTCTGATACTGTACATGGTTAATCACTGCAACTACAATCATCAGAAACTGCAGCAGAGTGCAGAACCGTGCTCGAGCTGCATACATATTGGCATAATCCTTTTCTTTGCCATCCAGGAATATCTCCACTGTGGTGGTATATTTCATAATGTGCATGGATGCCACAATGACCTGAGCTGCAATCATCAACATAATTGCATAGAGAATCTGAGTTTCTTTCGCCCCGAATAGATGCGCAATCGGTGCATAGAACATCATCAATAAATCAAAGACAAAAATCAGGTAGATGAAAAAGCGGCTTTTCTGCAAAGCACCCAGACCCTCTCGGTTCAGCTGGTTGCTTTTTCTTTTGTTCGTATTTCTTTTTTTCTTAAATTTCTTACTGCTCATCTTTTTCCTCTGCCATTGTCATAATCTGATGTAATACTTCTTCGATTGTCATATCCGATGTATCTAGCAAAACTGCATCCTCTGCCTGCTTCAATGGATTCAGTTCCCGATGGGTGTCCTGATAATCTCGCTCTTTGATATCTTCGCAGATGGAATCTAGATCCGCCTCTTTGCCCGCTTCTACAAGCT
Source organism: Mogibacterium sp. (assembly GCA_050872185.1). Taxonomy (GTDB): domain Bacteria; phylum Bacillota; class Clostridia; order Peptostreptococcales; family Anaerovoracaceae; genus Mogibacterium_A. The sequence goes on along the minus strand of JBNMGJ010000008.1, from coordinate 11,074 downwards.
GATCATAGCGTCTTTTCGCCCGAACCATCGGATCTGCCGTCAGGAAAATCTTCAACTCCGCATTCGGAAGTACATTGGTTCCAATATCTCTTCCATCCATCACAACGCTCTTACCCTCGGCGATTCCGCGCTGAAGCGCCACTAACTTGCTGCGAACGGCCGGAAGTTTCGAACAAATTGAGGCAGCTTTGGAAATTTCCGGAGTTCTAATTTCTCCACTGATATCCTGTCCGTTCAAAATCACATGATTGTCTTCGAAATCCATGGTGGTCTCATCCAGAACTTTGCGAACAGCTTCTTCATTTTCTGTGTCCACACTTTCCTTTGAGAACAGCCAGCCAATTGCCCGGTACATCGCACCGGTATCGATGTATTCCATGTTCATCTTTTCTGCGACCATCTTGGCGATGGTACTTTTTCCAGCACCTCCTGGTCCGTCAATTGCAATTCTTATCATATTCTACCTCTTCTATTTCTCTTCTTTATTGGAATTATCCATCTCCTGCAGGTGATTAACCTCCTGCACAAAGGTGTTCACATCTGTGAATTTGTGGTAAACCGACGCAAAACGAACATAGGCCACCTGATCCATATTCCGAAGTTCATCCATAATCAGTGCACCAATCAGTTTGCTCTCAATTTCCTTCTGCATGGTGTTGCTGAGACCCCGTTCAATACGATCTGCAATGTGTTCCACATCTTCATAGGAAATGCTGGTCTTTTCACAGGCCTTCAGCAGACCGTTAATCAATTTGTTCCGGTCGAAGCTCTCTCTACGTCCATCATTTTTCACAACCACCAGAAGGGAATCTTCAATTTTCTCAAAGGTATTGAACCTTCTGTGGCAATTGCTACACTCTCTTCTGCGGCGGATTGCCAATCCATCCTCCACCGGTCTCGAGTCCACCACTCGGGTGTCCCCGTTATTACAAAACGGACACTTCATCTCTCTACCTCCACTCGAAGTTGTTCCTGAAGTTATTTTGCTTTGCTGAGCTTAATGACTTTCTCCATTACTTTCTCATAGAGCGCGCCTTCGTACAGATTGTTCTGTTCCGCATATTCTTTCAGCGTGGTTCCGGTCTGCTCTTCGAAAGAATCCTGAGTCATACCATTCTTTTTGATGAGATTCTGCAGATACTCGTTGTACTCATCGTTTGTGATTGTCACATCCAACTCTTTCGCCAACTGCCGCATCACCAACTGCTGTTTTACCGTATTCTTTGCGTAGACGTTCACCTGTTTCTTGAAGGTGGCTTCATCCATACCCATGTACTGTTTCAAGAAGTCCGCATATTCCATGTTATACTTCTTCGCCAGATTCTTGTAAGTATCCTGCATGGTTTCCTTCGCCGCAGAAAGTTCCTTCTCCGGATATTTCTTCACCGTACTGTCCTTCAGAATCTTCGTGAAGATGTCGGAATACGCCTCCTTCTCGGCCGAGGCTTCGTTCTCCTTCTGGAGTTTCGCACGCAGCGCTTTCTCGTATTCGTCGACGGTCTTATACTTCGTATTCTTCTTCACAAAAGCATCGTTGTACTCCGGTGTGGTGGTCTTCTCAATCGCCTTTACCTTAATGGTGAATACCACTTTCTTTCCAGCCACATCGCTGTTGGAATAGTTCTTCGGGAATTTCAGGTTCAAATCGAACTTGTCACCAACCTTGTGTCCGACGATTCCTTCGCTGAACCCGTCAATCATGCTGTCATTGGCGATATCCAAGGTGTAGTCCTCTGCAGAACCGCCATCGAAGGTCTTTCCATTGATTTTTCCGGTAAAATCAATTTTCACCTTGCTCTTTTTACCGACTGTGCCCTTCTTGATATCCTTCGTGGTGCTGGCCTTGGAAATAGCCTTCTGCACCTCTTCCTGCACCGCTTTGTCGGTGACCTTCTTCACTTTCTTGGTGTATTGGATGCCCTTGTAGTTTCCCAGCTGGATGTACTCCGTCAAATCGTCGTAATCATAGGAGCTTGGCACGGTAATTCGGGTCTTTTGATAGTGCCATCCGAAACCGATGAGAATCACGGCAACTATAATAGCAATTACAGTAATAATTTTTTTATTTTTCTTGAGCATAAAAGCACCTCATTGTTAGATTGTTGTATTTGACATACATATGAATCTTAACATAATGAGGTGCTGTTTTCAACTTATTACCCTTGTTATAAGTCCAGAGCGTAATCGCCATCGTGAATCCAACTCATCTTTCGCATGAACCGGTCCGTCAGAAAGGCAATCAAAGCCGGAAGCAAAATGTGAACGATCAGAATCTGTATTAATACCGTTCCCGAAAATCCCATAGCGGTGAACGTTCCAATCTGTCCCACCAGACCGCAGGTGCCCATACCCGCCCCCACATCGGTGCATTCCATGTGAAATACCAAGGTGGATACCGGACCCACTACTGCTGCCGCCAGTGTAGGTGGAACGAGAATCAGCGGATGCTTGATGATATTCGATACCTGGAGCATAGACGTGCCGATTCCTTGGGCGGCCAGTCCACCCACTCCATTCTCGCGAAAGCTGGCTACGGCAAATCCCACCATCTGTGCGCAGCAGCCTGCCACCGCTGCACCTCCTGCCAGGCCAGAAAGTTTCAGCATGATGCATAGGGCTGCACTGGAAATCGGTGCGGTCAGAACCAATCCCACTACAACGGACACGATAATTCCCATGGTAAAAGGGTTCATCTTCGTCGCATCCATTATAATTGCTCCCAGGCCTTTCATCAGAGCTGCCACTCCCGGACCGATTAGCTTCGCCGCCAAGGCGCCGGCAATCACCACAACCGCCGGAGTTACAATAATGTCGATTTTCGTCTCTTTTGAAACGGCCTTTCCAAGTTCTGCGCCAATGGCTGCACTGATAAATTCCCCTGCTGGGCCCCCTAGGGCAGCTCCTGCAGTTCCCGTCACAACGCTGCAGAACACCACCAGATTTGGCGCCCTAAGGCTCCAAGCTACCGCCACACCGATGGCAGCTCCCATCATCTGCATCGCATCGCCTCCGGTCTTCACTAGAAATGCGGCAATTTGTCCGGCGGTTCCATCTGATATTACATGGAGCAGAACCTGTTCCCCCAGGGTCTTCAGAATCGTTCCAATCAGTAGCGTACCGAACAGCCCTAATGCCATAGCGGACAACGCATCCTGTAAATATCTTTTTACGCTGAACTCAATATCCTTTCGCTTCAGAAAAGCTTTGATTCTATCCATTCTATCCTCCATTTTCTTTACACAGGTTTCTCTAAAGTTAACATTCAAATTGTCATGTGTCAAGACAGTTATTGAAATTAACTGCTGCGGAATTGAATTTATGGATAAAAAAAAGACTATCGCGAAATTGCGATAGTCTTTCGTAAATTCAAAGCTATTCCGTCGGATTATCCACCTTCTGGTTCATCTCGGCTTCCTTGCGCTTCTTTGCTTCTTCCATTCGTGCCTGCGCTCGCTCCCGCTTCAATCTAGCGTTGGTGTCCATCAGGAACCACCAGAGAAATGCGCAGAATGCTACGAACAGTGATGCGCCAATCAGAATTCCAAAATGGCTGACAAAGTAGTCCATGATTAGTTAGCTTTCTTTGCAGTCTCGCACAGTGCTGCGAAACCAGCTGGATCATAGATTGCCATCTCGGACAGCATCTTTCTGTTCATTTCGATACCAGACTTCTTCAGACCGTTCATGAACTTGCTGTAGCTGATGCCGTTTGCTCTTGCAGCTGCATTGATTCTTGCAATCCACAGTCTTCTGTATTCTCTCTTCTTGTTCTTTCTACCAACGTAAGCAGAACGGAGCGCTCTCATTACAGCTGGATTTGCTGCCTTGAAGTTTCTGCTCTTCTGGCCATAGAAGCCCTTTGCCTGCTTAATAACTTTCTTATGTCTCTTGCGTGCTGTTACACCTTTTTTAACTCTTGCCATGTTATTCTACCTCCCTGATTACTTCGCCAACGATCTCAGCATACGCTTTGTATCTGCACTTGTCAGAACGGAAGACTTTCTCAGTCCTCTCTTTCTCTTAGCCGTCTTCTTCGTCAGGATGTGGCTCTTGTATGCCTTGTTTCTCTTGATCTTTCCAGATCCGGTGAGCTTCATTCTCTTGCTAGCGCCTCTGTGAGACTTCATCTTGTTCTTTGCCATTACGCTTTCCTCCTAAAAAAATCACTTATTTGTTGCTCTTTGGTCCGAGGAACATTGTCAAACTTCTGCCCTCGAACTTCGGCTTCTTTTCAACAACTCCGAACTCCGAAACTTCCTCCGCAAAGCGGTTCATTACATCGAAACCCTTCGCTGTGTAATCCCGCTCTCTTCCGCGGAAACGAAGGCTGACTTTCAGCTTGTCCCCGTTCTTCAAGAACTTCTTTGCTGTATTCGCTTTGACCTGTATGTCATGCTCTTCGATGAAAGTGCTGAGACGAACCTCCTTGACCTGAGTCACCTTCTGGTTCTTCTTCGACTGCTTCTCTTTCTTCTGAAGTTCATAACGATACTTTCCGTAATCCAGTATCTTACATACCGGCGGTTCCGCATTCGGTGATACATTCACCAGGTCCAGATTGCTCTCTTCGGCTAAAGCCAGAGCATCTCGGATGCCCATGATGCCTCTCATCTCACCTTCCGCATCAATAACGCGAACTTCTTTCGCGCGGATCTCTTCGTTGATCTGCCTGCTGTCTTTGTCTCTGTGATCTCTACTAATCGCTCTTACCTCCATACATTAAAAAAGCGGATACAGAAGTATCCGCAACAAAATCAAGATAAAAGCTTGAAATATGGTTACCTTATGCACCCTCGTGATAAGGTGAGAAGCGGATAACTTCTTCTTTGACTGTAATATAATACTCTACACAGGGCTCCATGTCAAGTACTTTTATGAACTTTCTTGTGTGATAGAATGAGTTATCACGTAAGAAAGGACCGTTATTATTATAATATGAAAATTCAAGAAATCAACCCTGTAATTCTGGCATCCAAGTCCCCTCGTCGGAAAGATATCCTGGAAAAGCATCATGTTTCCATTATTCTTCGTCCCGCAAACGCAGACGAAACCCTCCCAGAAGGAATCGGCCCAGAGGAAGCTGTATCTCTTCTTTCCAATAAGAAGGCCCTAGCATGCTATCACAGTGTTTGTCCTGCTGAGTTCCAGAAAGGTCTTATCATCGCCGCTGACACCATTGTCTACAAAGATGAGATACTGGGAAAACCCAAGGACGAAGAAGATGCCTTCCAAATGCTCTCCCTATACCGAGGAACCAGTCATCAGGTACTCACCGGTGTCACCCTGCTGAATGTCGCCACCGGTCACACCCACACCTTTGCCGAAACCACGTCTATCTGGTGTAAAGACTATACCAATCAAGATATTTTGGATTATATCCGCACCTGTAAGCCTTATGACAAGGCCGGTGCCTATGGAATCCAGGAGGATTTCTCCCGTTATATCGACCACTACGACGGGGATTACGAGAATGTGGTGGGCCTTCCCTACGAAAGACTTGCCCGGGAAACGGAGATTTTCTCCGAACAAGAGCGTCTGGCCTAAGGCCAGACGCTCTTTGCTTTTACCATCTTAACTTATTCTTTTCTAAAAGCAAATTCTTCTATCCATGCATGACCCATACTGCCGCAATCAGCATGATGGCGAAGACCGCCACGATGGCCTGAATCACATCGCCAATCAGGTGATCCTCATTCTCCAAAGACATGGAGCGAATTCGAAGGCTTCCGGAATTCTTTGTCCAGAGATATGGATTTCCAAGTCTAGTTCCCACGTGCTGCACGCCAAAGAGCACGTTCCGATCAAACCAGCCGAATACCCGATATAATGCCACCGAAATTCCATGGACGAGCTTGACCAATGGGCTGCGGTAGAACCAGTCGAAATCCACGCTGATTTCGTCGTGGGGCTTCATGATTCGAAGGGTGATAAAGAATGGAATTGCACCGCCGATAATGATCGCCACGTATTCCATAATATGTGGAAGCGTGAACGGATCCACCATGGTCCGGAAGGTCAGCTGTTCGTACAACAGTTCCGGTTTGAATCCGATGATGATGGACACGATAGTCCCCAGCACTACGGCGAGGGTCATTGAATTGGTAGCATTCTGTACTTTCACGTCTCGGCTACACTTTCCGAAGAACACGAAGTAGTTGATTTTCAGTGTAATGGAAAGCAGTGTTCCCACACCGGCAACGGTAATCATGATGGCCGGGAGTCCCTCACCATACTCATGCAAGCTTTCCATAATCAGCGCCTTGCTGGCGAATCCGCTTAGGAACGGGAACCCCGCAATGGCCATGGAAGACACCAGGAAGCAGATGGCCGTAATCGGCATTTTCTTTCCAAGGCCTCCCAGCTCCGTAATTTTGCAAGTTCCGGTAGCCCTCAGGATGGAACCGGCACACATAAGAAGCACGCCTTTGAAGAAAATATTCGTTACCGCGTGGGCCGAGGCACCGTCAATTCCGATTTCGCTTCCCACACCCAGAGATGCCACCATCATTCCAAGCTGACTGACGATGTGGTAAGAGAGAAGACGACGGATGTCATTCTCCAGAAGTGCCATGCAGGCGGCAAAAATCGCCATAAAAGCTCCCACGTAAATCAGCATATGAGTTCCTGCAAAGAAGGTAATCAGTGCGTAGATAGCAGCTTTCGTAGTATAGGAGCCCAGATATACGGTCCCTGCGGTAGTGGCTTCCGGATACGCATCCGCAATCCAACCGGTGAAAGGTGGAATGGCCGCATTGACCCCCACACCAATGAGAATCAGCCAGAACTCCGGGCTATTCATGTTCAGCACCAACTTGTCCAGATCGATTCCGCTGTGGAATATCTGAAGTATGATACCTGCCAGAAGCATATTGCCGCCGAATGCGTGCACCATAATATACCGAAAGGCCGCCCGAGAAGATTTCCGGCAGTGCCGTGCGTAGATAATATAGGTGGATGCAAAGGCAGAGATTTCCCAGAACACGATAAAGCTGATCAAGTCCCCTGCCAACACGATGCCCATGTTGCTTCCTACGTAGAGACATGTGACTCCTGCCTCCCATTTGTTGTGGAGATCCATGGAATAGATGGAGTTGATTACCGCAATGGTGGTGAACACCATCAGAAATACCATGGACACGCCATCTGGATCGATGAGTTTCAACGTAATGTTATCTGTCAGGTGATACAGCAGAACACTGCTGTTGTCCATCATCCAGAATGCCGCCGCCGAGCAGACGGATGCGGTAATCATCAGTCCTTTCCGGAATTTCTCCGGAAGGGCCAGAATCACAAATCCGAAGGCCATCATAATCAGGCCGGGATGAAGATTGTGTACGCTCATTTTCGGCCTCCGTTCTTTGACTTCTTCAGGTTTGCATTTCGAAGCATCCGCATCTCTTCTTCTCTCTCCCCCGCTTCATAGTAATCTTTATCTTTCCGGATAGGCTTGTTCATCACCACTTTGGCGAGAAAAATCAGCACCATCGCCCCCACAAAGGAAATACAGAAGTAATATATGAATTCATTCATGTTCTACTCTCCTATCCCATTATTCCAAAGATGGCGTTTCCGGCCATTACCGCAAAATCATACAGATGCAGGCCGAAATTCGGCATGATCCCCAGAATGATGGAGCACGCTGTGGTGATTATAATCGGTACCAACATCGGAAGACTGGCTTCCCCGTAAGATGGGAACTGACTGTTGTAGAAATCTCTCTTGAACCCCATCAGCACCACCGGCATCAAATAGGTTAAGGCCAGTAGCGCACTGACAATCAGGGTTGCCACGAAGAAGGGTTTCCCCATGGATACCGCCCCCATAATAATATTCGCTTTGCTGACGAATCCCACGAAAAATGGAAATCCAGCTACCGCCAGGGACGCTAACGTAAAGCATGTCATGGTGACCGGCATTCGCTTTCCAATTCCAATCATATCGCTGATGTTCTTCTTGTGGGTGGTGACGAAAATCGCACCGGCACACATGAACAGGGTAATCTTCATGAACGCATGGGCCACAATGTGATACAGCGCACCGGTTGCCGCATATGGCGACAAGATAGAAATTCCCAGGATAATGTAGGAAAGCTGTCCCACAGTGGAGAACGCCAAACGAGCTTTCAAATTGTCCTTGCGAATAGCAATCAGCGAGGATACCAGAATGGTGGCCACCGCCATCCAAGCAAGAATCTCCGATCCGTGGCAGGATTTTGCCGCTTCCGGTCCGAAGACGTACAGGACGATTCGCAGGGTGCAGAATGCACCTGCTTTTACCACGGCTACCGCGTGAAGCAGGGCGCTAACCGGTGTGGGTGCCACCATGGCCGCCGGCAGCCAGCTATGCAGAGGCATTACACCTGCTTTGACGATGCCGGCTCCAATCATCAGGAAGAACACCACTAGCATCCACGGCATCGGAATATCTCCCCTGTGAACAAATCCTCCCGGTACGAATTCCATGGTTCCCGTGCAAGCATACAGAATCACGATACCAGCAAAGAACAGCTGCCCGCTAATCAGAGTATACGCCAGGTACTTCCGTCCGGACCGTGTACCCTCTTCATCCCGATAGTGCACCACCAATGGATAGGTCGCCACGGTCAACACTTCAAAGAAGATGAAGAAAGTCAGCAGATTTGCCGCAAAACACAGTCCCATGGTTGCTGTCAGACACATGGCAAAGGCTGCGTAATATCCCGTCTGATTCTTTTCCCCATGGCCTCGCATGTATCCGATGGAATAACAGGAAGTGACAATCCACAAGGTAGCGGCCACGCAGGCGAAAATCATTCCTGCTGCATCCACAGAGAACCGAAGGGATATTCCCTTCACAATTTCCAGTAGCGTGAATCCGATTTTCTTTCCCGCCAAAGCGGCCGGAATCATGGAATAGACCAGTCCCGCCATGGTAAAAGCAGCTAGGAATGTAATTCCTTCCCGGCAATTCGGACGAATTCGTTCGCCCAACACATACACCAGGCAGGACGCCAGAAGGGGCACCAGAACGATGATCCCCGGCCGATAATCTAAGGCTGTAAGAATCATAATGCCACCCCTTTCAGTGAAATCAATAGAATGTCTACAAGCTTAACATTGAATACGCCCAGAAGAAGAATGACCAGAATGCAGACAACCACCGGAATCATCATGGACATCGGCACTTCAAGAGACGTATTCGGATGAAGCTCACGCTTATTCTTCTCTCTCTGCACGAAAACCTTCTCAATCAATTTGAAGAAATAGATTGCGTTCAGCAAGGAACTCAGCACTAGCACGAAAATGTACACGTACTGATGAGACTCCGCAGCACCAAACGCCAGATACCATTTGCTGAAGAATCCCACCGTTGGCGGGATTCCAATCATGGATAGTGCACCCACTGCCAGAAGGCCCGCCGTCCACGGCATCTTCTTATAGATTCTGCCGAAGTCGTTCAAGTCAAAGGTTCCGTACTTCCAGCTGATAGCACCGGCTGCGAAGAACAATCCCCCCTTCATAAAGGCATGGCCCACCATATGCAAGAAGGATCCTGCCAATGCCAACGGGGTTCCAATGGCAAAGCCTAGACTAATGTAGCTAATCTGCGCCACACTGGAATAGGCCAGCACTTTGCGAATATCGCGCTGCGCCATGGCTCGTACCGATCCGTAAATCATACCACATACCGATAGAATTCCGATGATCAGAAGGATGAAACGAAAATACTTGAAGTCGGTTCCATAGATACAGTACAGGTACCGGAACATGGCGTAGGCCGGAATCTTCCCCATGGCCCCGGCAATCAGCGGTCTAGCCCCCGTGTTGGCATGAGTATATGCAGAGGGCTGCCAACCGTGGAACGGAAACTGCGCCATCTTAATTCCAAAGGATACAATCAGAAGCAGCATAGCCATCAGCATGGCCGAATCGTTATTTCCAGCGGCAAGGCATTTCGCCATGTCTGCCATATTCAGCGTACCGGTAACCGAATACAGAATTCCTACTCCCAGCAGATAGAATGTAGCGGCCACCGTGCCCACCAGAAGATAGCGGAATGCGGACACCACGCCTCGGCTTCCGCCCATGGCAATCAGGCAGTACGCTGTAAGTGACGTAATCTCCAGGAATACGTACAGGTTAAACATGTCTCCCGTCATGGTCATGCCCACCATACCCAGTACGAGAAGGGCATGCATGGTATAGGCACCGCCCACCTGGACCGCATCTCCCTTCGTGTCAAAGTTAAATGCGAACATGCAGGAAAGAACACCCAGAAGACAGACCATCACCACGATAACCGCGTTAATGGTATCAATGGAAAATTCAATTCCATAGGGAATGGTATACCCACCGAACACATAGTGGATAGGGCCTTCCGCAATAACTTGTCTCAGCTGCAATACCGACAGTATCAAAGATCCTGTCAACGCGCAGAAAACGACATCTCTTCCCAGATGTCTATGTATTTTCGACAAGGCCAGAGACAGCAGTGCCGAACATAATGGTAAAAGTACTATATACGCGGGCAGGTTCTTCATCGGAACTTTTTCTCTCCTTCTATAATATCTTCCTCTTCAATACTTCCGTATTTCTCCTTGATTCTAGTCAAAAGCGCCAGTCCCACACCAGTGGTTCCCAGGCTGACAACGATGGCCGTCAGCATCAGACCGTGGGGAAGAGGGTTAATGTAATCCGCTGCATGGACAATGCGGTGCAAGGCTACCGGAATTGTTCCGGAATCTTTCTGAGCAAAGCACAGAAAGAAAAATATCACCGCTACCTGCATTACATTCATGCAGATTAACTTCTTCATGTAATTCTTGCTGACGATAATCCCGTACAATGCCAGAACCAGCAGGAGCAGCGTCAGAAAATAGATTCCTTTGCTGGCCAGCAAGGCCTCAATTTGTGTCATCATCGAAATGCACCCTTTCCATAATCGCATTTAGAATGGTAATAATCGTCGCCATTACACAGATGGCCACACCGATTTCCACCAGAAGCATTCCAACTGAATGTTTCTCTAACATCTCCACAGGCAGTGGCAATTTCTTGTATTCCAGGAACACACCGCCTCCTACCATGCAGAGAAT
>JBNMGJ010000033.1:0-12754 GCA_050872185.1 Mogibacterium sp. | reverse complement strand
TTTTTTAATTGGGTGTTTTGATGCAAGAGAAGAAGCAAATGCAGTATTGTTGTATCTTAAGACGAGATTTGTACGTTTTATTGTAATGATAACATTGACAGCAGTTAATTTATCAAAATTGGTCTTTTTTAATGTACCTATGCAAGACTTCTCATCCAAGTCCGATATTGATTGGAGTAAAAGCGTTTCTGATATTGATCAGCAACTTTACCGCAAATATGGCTTGTCTGAGGAAGAAATTGAATTTGTCGAAAGTATGATTAAACCTATGGAGTAATTGTTGCGCAAAAGTTTCAAATAGATGAAGTAGAACTGTCATTTCGACGGGAGCGATACTTGAAGCCATGTATGTCAGCTTCTGCATCCGGTGTAATGATGATTTCGTAGGAGTCCACTTATTTAAGTCCCTCTTCCAGATTATCAAACACTTCGCTCATGGGTCTATCCTCACCGGCAATTGCCTGTGCGTAGCTGTGCTGGAGTTTTGCATCGAGTTCAGCATCAGACATCGTATCAATGGTTTTTGGCTCTGATGGAATTGTTAGAGAGAAGGGAAGACCATGATGATAAATAATCTGTCGGTAAAGGGAATTGATTACAACAGAGACAGGAAGCCCGAGTTTCTGAAGGATGTCTTCTGCTTCTATTTTTACATTATTCTCTACGCGAGCACTTACGGTTGAGTCTTTCATATTAAACACCTCCTGGTGATTACATTGTAATTCGTTGTCTTGCAAATTGCAAGTAATCAGTAAACCACCCGTGCCAACCACAACTCCTTGAAAAACCGTAAAATACCATATACGGATTTTCAGGGAGTTTTAATGTGGTAGGACAAGATGTAAGATATTATTAAGATTCAACATCAGCAATGGGCACAGGAGTTGGATGAACAAATTGTAAATTTTGATAGTTGTATTGCTATTGTGCGTACAATCATGTATGATATGATTATAAAAATATTGGAAAGGTGGTGCTGTATATGGCAGCAAAATCAGCAAATCTCTATGCTCGTATTGAACCGGATGTGAAGGAAAAGGCAGAAAGCATTTTATCCACACTGGGTATTCCTGCGTCCAATGCTATCAATATGTTTTATAAACAGATAATTCTTCAGAGAGGACTTCCTTTTGAAGTAAAAATTCCATCTTCTCGTCCTGTGGATATGTCCGCTTTATCAGAAACAGAACTGAATGCGGAACTTGAGAAAGGATATGCGGATATCAAAGCAGGAAGAACAAGAGAAGCAAGTGCAGTTTTTGCGGACATTCGTAAGGACTATAATCTATGATTTACACTATCAAAATTACAGATCAGGCAGATAATGATATCCGTAACATCTATGAATATATTGTCTACGAACTGCAGTCGCCGGAGAATGCCAGTGGTCAGCTGGATAGAATCGAAAAGTGTATTATGAGTCTTGCCGATATGCCAGAGCGCTATCGTTTTTATGATAGAGAACCGTGGAAAAGCCGTGGCCTTCATATTGTTCCGATAGATAATTATTGCGTTCTATATATTGTAGATAATGATGATAGGATAGTTTCCATCATACGAGTAATGTATGGCGGTCGTGATATTGCTGTTCAGCTTGACAAATACACGAACTACGAAGAGTAGTGTAAATGGGAATTTGAGAGAGCGAGGCGAGTTAATCCAGTTTATCTGCAACAACGGGGCTGTCACACCAAAAGTGTGACAGCCCCGTATTCTTCGCCTCACCGAAGCCGCCTACTCCGCCGCTTCCCGTTCCTTCCGGTTCTTGACCGCCTTCCGGGCGCTGACGTCGTCGCCTTCCCAGAAGCGCTTTCCGGAGTTTCCGTCCAGATATTTCTCGGCACCTTTGCCCAGAACCAGCACGATGTCTCCTGGCTCTGCCATGTCTACGGCGGCCTGGATGGCTTCGGCACGGTTCTCAATATATTCGTGCGGATAACCTTCCTTCATGCCTGCCGCAATTTCATCCGCCACCTTCTTCGGCGGTTCGTCTCTGCAGTCCTCCTCCGTCAGGATGGAGTAGTCGCAGTACTGACTGAAGTAGTGACCGAAAATTTCTCGGTTTCCCGCATCTCTCTTTCCCGGTGCGCCGGATACGGTGATAATCCGCTTGATTCCTGGCAGGTCGTGGCGAACGTAGTGCAGAAGCTTGTTGTAGCTGTCATCGGTATGGGCGTAATCCACGATAACTCGGTAGTTCTGCCCGTCCCGAATCTCGTCCATGCGGCCTGGGATGGACGGAATGTATTCGAATTCTTTGATAACATCTTCCAGATTGAGCCCTGCCTGATCCAGGGTTCCCGCAACGGCCAGCAAGTTGTACAGATTGTAGGTAACCTGAAGGTTGGTGGTCACCGGGTATTCCTTTCCATCGTGAACCAGGGTGAAAGCCATGCCTTCTGGACTGTAGACGATGTCCTTGGCCATGTAGTCTGCCGGCTGGTTGATGGCGTAGCTCATAAAGCGTCCCGTGCACAGTTCCTCAATCCGCTGACCGTATGGATCGTCGATGTTCACCATGGCCACGGCTTCCGGCTTCAGATGACGGAAGAAAAGTGCTTTTGCCTGGAAATAGTTCTCCATATCCTTGAAGTAGTCCAGGTGTTCCCGGGTTAAGTTGGTAAAAATAGCGTAGTCAAAGTCCACGGCACCGACCCGCTTCTGAATGAGACCGTGGGAGCTGACCTCGATGGCAGCGGCTTCCGCACCGTCTTTCCGCATTTGATTCAGGGTGGCCTGTAGCGGAATGATGTCTGGGGTGGTGAGAGGGACGTCGTACTTCTTTCCCTCCATCTGTCCGCCGATGGTTCCCAGGTAACCGCACTCTCCCTTATACTTCGTGTAGATTTTGCTAATCAGATAGGAAATGGAAGACTTTCCGTTGGTTCCGGTTACGCCGAACATCGTTAGGTGCTGGCTTGGCCATCCGTTCAGAGATGCAGCGGCCTGGTTCAGTGCGTCCAGAGAACTTGGAACCTGAATATAGATAACACCTTCCTTGTCTGGCTTCGGCATATCGTGTTCGTAGATGATTACTTTAGCCCCGTTCTGTACGGCCTGTGGGGCGAAGTCGTGACCGTCCAGCGCAGAACCGTCGATGCAGAAGAACATGTCACCTTCCTGCACTTTACGGGAATCGATGCATAGATTCATAATATTTTAACTCCTTTGTCACAGATGTATGTTACAATATCCTTTGTATTATAGCACACTAGAGAATCTTTTTCGTGTGTTATTCTTGATTAAAGACAGTATGGGAGGAATTTCATGTCAGATTATATAGTACGAGCAACTGCAGCGAACGAAACTGTCCGGGCCTTTGCCATCGACTCTACGGAGATGACCCGGGAGGCCAGAGAGAAGCACCACACATTTCCGGTGGTTACTGCAGCTATGGGAAGATTGATGTCGGCTACTGCAATGATGGGATCCATGATGAAGGGAGAGAATGACAAGCTCACCGTAACCATCAAGGGAGACGGTCCCATTGGACAGATGACGGTGACAACGGATAGTCAGGGAAATGTGAAGGGATTTCCGGCAAATCCATGTGTGGACATCCCGCTGAAATATGCCGGGAAGCTGGATGTGGGAGCCGCCGTTGGTGCCGGAACCATGACCGTAAGCATGGACCTGGGATTGAAGGAGCCGTACAACGGTCAGGTGGAACTGCAGACGGGAGAAATTGGAGATGATTTCGCATACTATTTCACCGTGTCCGAACAGACCCCATCGGCAGTGGGACTAGGTGTAATGATTAACACGGATTCCACCGTTCGCCATGCCGGCGGATTCATTATCCAGATGATGCCGGACGTGGAGGAAGAGACCATCGAGAAAATCGAGAAGGCCCTCCAGGATGCGAAGTCCGTCAGTGAGATGATGGAAGCAGGGATGAAGCCAGAGGATATGATTCAGGCTCTTCTGGAAGATCTGAATCCGGAAATCTTCGAAACCATGCCAGTTCGTTTCCACTGCGGTTGTTCCAAGGAAAAGGTGGCAGGGGCTTTGGCCACCATCCAGACCGGGGAACTGGATCAGATGATTGAGGATGGCGAGGATATTGAGGTGAAGTGTCACTTCTGTAACTCCTCCTACAAGTTCACCGTGGACGAACTCCGGGAAATTGTGGAGAAGAGAAACCAATAACATGAATATTGTTTAAAAATAACAAAAAATATTTGTAAATTTAGTAAATACACTGGACAATACAAATGAGCTGTGTTAATATAACAAATGTATTCATGATATTTGTGGAAAGGAGATAAGAAGCCATGATGAACCTGTTCTTCTACGCAGCAACATTTTTCTTTAGCTTTGGGTTTTTCTTTAGCAAGAAAGACATATTTTGCTGCGGGCGATTCAGGTAGGATTGGATTCTGTTTCTGAATACGATAGATTATCCGCAGCTTGCTGCGGATTTTTTTAATGGAGGGTATTAATGATTATCACACTGAAAGCAAAGACAGAGAAAGAAGAGAAAGAACAACTGATGCGTTGGCTGTCCGGCCAGGGACTGAAGGTGGATGTGTCGGAAGAGGACGACCACGAACTGCTGAGATTAATAGGGGACACCTCGGTAGTAGATGTGGACATGGTAGAGATGCTGGACATGGTATCTTCCGTTCGCAAGATTTCTGCACCGTACAAGAAGGCCAATCGCCTCTTCCACCCGAAGGATACCATCGTGGATGTGAATGGAACGAAGATTGGCGGCGGTCACTTCTCCGTTATCGCAGGACCTTGCTCGGTAGAGTCGGAGGAGCAGATTATCGAAGTGGCAAAGCGGGTCAAGGCGGCAGGTGCCACCATGCTGCGGGGCGGTGCTTTCAAACCGAGAACTTCGCCCTATGCATTCCAGGGGATGAAGGCAGACGGCATTGAGCTTCTGGTGAAGGCGAAGGAAGCCACCGGTCTTCCGATTGTAACGGAGATTATGAATGAGAATCACCTGCCCCTCTTCGAAGATGTGGACGTGATTCAGGTCGGCGCCAGAAACATGCAGAACTTCGAACTGCTGAAGGCCCTAGGCAAGACCCGGAAGCCGATTCTCCTCAAGAGAGGTCTGGCCAATACTTTTAAGGAACTGCTCATGAGTGCGGAGTACATTATGGCAGGTGGAAACCAGAACGTCATCCTCTGCGAGAGAGGAATCCGGACCTTCGAGCCCTACACCAGAAATACCCTGGATATTTCTGCAGTTCCAGCACTTCACGAGCTAACCCATCTTCCGGTTGTAGTGGATCCAAGCCATGCCACCGGCAAAGCTTCTTTCGTAGACACCATGGCAGCAGCTGCTGCAGCTTGCGGCGCAGACGGCATCATGATTGAGGTTCACAATGACCCAGCCCACGCCCTGAGCGATGGCCCTCAGTCCTTGACTCCGGACCAGTTCGATGGAGTCATGGACAAAATCCGCAGAGTCCGTTCTGCAGTAGGAATGGAGTACTAGGATGGAACTGGACCGAATTGGAACCTATCTTTCGGACATTCAACCCGGCGGGAAAATCTGCGTGATTTCCGACAGCAACGTGGCGCCTCTATATATGGCGCGATGTATAGCCGGTCTAGAGACTGAGGGATATGAAACTTATCAATACGTACTTCCTGCAGGAGAATCCTCCAAGAACGGAGAGAATTACCTGAAAATTCTGGAGTACCTGGCTTCCGTTTCCATGACCCGCTCCGATGGAATTGTGGCCCTGGGGGGCGGCATGGTGGGAGATATCGCCGGTTTTGCGGCAGCCACCTACATGCGGGGCATTAACGTATACCAGGTGCCGACCACTCTTCTGGCAGCGGTGGACTCCTCGGTGGGAGGAAAGACGGCCATCGACCTTTCCGTCGGAAAGAATTTGGCCGGGGCATTCCATCAGCCGAAGCTGGTCCTTCAGGACAGCTCCCTGCTGGATACCATTCCGGCGGATATCTACCGAGAGGGGATGGCGGAGGTCATCAAATACGGAATGATTGAGGACAAGGCGCTTTTCGGGAGACTCAAAGATCCGAAGGCTACGAGAGAACATCTGGAGGAAATCATCCGGATCTGCGTGAATATCAAGAAGAAATATGTGGAAGCCGATGAATTCGACCGAGGCCTTCGGCATATGCTGAATTTCGGACATACATTGGGACATGCCATCGAGATGCAAAGCAACCTTTCTCTCAGCCATGGGGATTCTGTGGCAAAGGGAATGTACTGGATTACGAAAATCGCTGTAGAGAATGGCTGGTGTTCGGAGGAAACTTTAACAGAACTGGTTGATTTGCTAAAAGCATATGATTTCGACCTGACGCTTCCGGCGGATACAGAGGAAATCTACCGAATCCTCTGCTCGGATAAGAAGCGTAGCGGAGATACCATTCGGATGATTGTACCGGAAGGCATCGGAAAGTGCTGCGTACGAGAGATGAACATTCAGGAGGTGAGAAATCTACTATGAAAGTAATTCGGATTTTACCCTCCAAATCGGAAGCCCATCGAATGCTGATTGCTGCTTCATTGTGCGAGGAACCCTGCGAAATACAGATCTCGGAGACTTCCAACGACATTGAAGCCACTGGGCGCTGTATGAAAGCAATTCGCAAGGCTATGGCGGAAGATGGTACAGCAGACCTCTATTGTGGCGAAAGCGGATCCACCTTCCGATTCCTGATACCCATTGTGGCAGCGCTGGGAATCAACGGAAGATTCCATCCGGAAGGAAGACTTCCGGAAAGACCCCTATCTCCCTTGGATGAGGAGATGCGGCGAAATGGAGCAATTCTTTCCCAGACGGGAACGGTGCCATATCTGGTGCAAGGGAAGCTGCAGCCGGGACATTATGAGATTCCGGGCAACGTGTCTTCCCAGTACATTACGGGATTGCTGTTCGCACTACCGATTCTGGATGGAGACAGCACCATATCTGTAACGGGAACTTTGCAGTCCGAGGGATATGTGAACATGACCCTTCGGGTGCTGGGACGTTTCGGGATTGAAATCATCACCGAGCGTTCCGCGGATGCGCTGGTATACCGAATCCCAGGAAATCAGAAATACACCGCTTCCGGGACAATGGAAGTGGAAGGCGACTGGTCCAATGCGGCGTTCTGGCTAGCTGCCGGAGTGCTGGGTGAAGAACCTATCCAGGTGACGGGGCTATCCATGGATTCGGCACAGGGGGACCGACGAATCGTAGAACTGCTCCAGAAGTTCGGGGCGGATGTTCAGAGCTCGGAGAATGCAGTGACGGCGTACCCATCCAGAAGGGAAATGCATGGAATAAGTATTGATGCATCCCAGATTCCGGATATGGTTCCGGCGTTAGCATTGGTGGCATCCCTTGCGAAGGGGACCACGGAAATCCATCATGCGGAACGACTTCGTTTGAAAGAAAGCGACCGACTGCAATCGGTTACGGATGTGCTTTCCAAGCTGGGAGCCGATGTAAAAGAACTGACTGATGGATTGATAATTGAAGGAACAGAGCGGCTTGTCGGAGCAGAAGTGGACAGTTACAATGATCATCGGATTGCCATGATGGCGGCCATTGCTTCCCTGGTTACGGAAGGCAGAGTAACGATTCAAGGGGCGGAATCGGTGAACAAATCCTATCCGACTTTTTTTACCGTAATGGACGAAAATAACTTGAGTGATAACATTGAGAGGAGATAAAGAGATGACGAATTTGGAAGAGTACAGAGCAAAAATTGACGAGATCGATAAGACACTGATTGAGAAGGTAGATGAGCGGATGCGGATTGCCGAGGACATTGCGAAATACAAGCAGGCCAACGACATGAAAATCGTGGATCCGGCTAGAGAACATGCGCTGATGGAGAAGGTAACGGATGATTCTGCTAACGATATGGCATATTACAACCGGATGATGTTCAGCCTGCTGATGGAGATGAGCGCGGATCATCAGAGACAGGTGACCAATTCTGAGTCTAAGGTGGTGAAGGAAATCCGAAATGCCATTCAGAACACACCGGCGGTATTCCCAGAACAGGCCGTAGTTGCTTGCCAGGGCGTGCAGGGTGCGTATTCTCAGAATGCCTGCGAGAAGATGTTCAAGATGCCGAAGATTGTCTACACGAAGAACTTCAAGGGTGTTTTCGCAGCCATCGACAAGGGCCTTTGCCGCTACGGTGTGCTTCCGGTAGAGAACAGCACGGCAGGTACGGTGAACCAGGTATACGACCTGATGAAGGCTTATGATTTCCACATCGTTAAGAGCATTAAGGTGAAGATTGAACACAGCCTTCTGGTGAACGACGGCGTTCAGAAGTCGGACATCAAGGAAATTATTTCCCACGAACAGGCCATTTCTCAGTGCGAGGATTACATCCGCAAGGAATTCCCAGATGCAAAGATTACCGTATACGAGAACACGGCAGCAGCAGCGAAGTACCTGGCAGAATCCGGCCGAAAGGATGCGGCAGCGCTGGGCGGTGAAATCAACGGCGAGTACTACTCCCTGGTTCCGCTGGAAAGAGGCGTGCAGGACAGCGACAGCAACTACACTCGTTTCATTTGCATTACAAAGCCGCTGGAAATCTATCCGGGTGCGAACAAGACCAGCTTCATGTGCGTAACCGATCACACACCGGGTTCGCTGTACAAGGTAATGTCCGCAATTAATGCTTGCGGCATTAATATCACCAAGCTGGAATCCAGACCAATTCCGAACAGTGACTTCGACTTCCAGTTCTACTTCGACTTCGAAGAGTCGGTATACACAGAGGAATTTGTTCGCCTGATGAATCACCTGGAAGGCGTCTGCAAAGAGTTCCGTTACATGGGAAGCTATATCGAGCTGTAATGCAGTTTTGGAAGGAAACAGAATATTGAGATAGAAGGGGAGGCATAAAGTCTCTCCTTTTGCTTTCATTATTTACAAATTCAATGGTACGGTGTTACAATTATCGTGAAATCAATAGAACAGGTGAAAGAACATGAGCATATTGGAAGCACTTCATAACGGACTGGAGCGGGGGCAGCTGCTGGCGGGCCTTCCCATGAGACCGGCATATCGGCGGATGGAGCGGCATCACCCAGAGGAAGATCAGGAAAACATGAATTCTCTGGCCCTGGGAGATAACCTGGAGTACATGCAGTGGCTCCTGGAGAACGGGTACGAGGGGAAAATACGGATGATTTATATTGATCCGCCTTTTTTTACCAAAAGCAAATTCGATGCCACCATTACATTGACGGACCGAAATGGAAAAAAGAACAAAATAAAACACCTGGCCTACGACGACACCTTCGACCGGAATCTGGAATTCTATATCGAAAACATGACCGCTCGGCTTGTGCTGATGCGAGAACTGTTGGCAGATGACGGGCTCATATGGGTGCATCTGGACTGGCATTCCGCCCATTATGTGAAGATGCTGATGGATGAAATCTTCGGGGTCAAGAATTTCCAGAATGAGATTATCTGGCAGTACAAATCCGGTGGCAGCGGGAAGAAACACTTCTCCCGGAAGCACGACACGATTCTGGTGTACAGCAAGACCGAGAAGTATTATCTGAACGTCCCAAAGGAAAAGTCCTACAACCGAGGGCTCAAGCCTTACCGGTTCAAAGGGGTTAAGGAATACAAAGATGATTACGGCTGGTACACCATGGTGAATATGAAAGACGTGTGGAGCATTGACATGGTGGGCCGGACGGCGGCGGAACGAAACGGCTATGCCACCCAGAAACCTATGGAATTGATGAAAAGAATTGTCGAGGCCTCCACAGAACCCGGAGACTACTGTGCGGATTTCTTCTGTGGGTCAGGTTCTTTGCTGGAAGCGGCGGAATCCTTGGGTAGGCACTGGATTGGATGTGACAATGAGCCACTGGCGGTTTCCACCAGTCGGAAACGGCTGGACGCCAGGGAGTCGGCCTACGATTATTACAGAGACAGCATTTCGATGCACTATGGAATGGTAACGCTGGAAAAGATCTTGTCGGAACCGCTGGAGAACGGTAAGGATTTGCTTACCTGCCGGGTCAAGGAGTTCCGACCGGAAATCGATTACGGGCACATTCCAATCAAAGACCGGGATATGGCCATGAAGATTGGAATTGAGGCACCGGAGAATTATATAGACTACATTATGGTGGATCCAGACTATGATGGAGATTTCAAGGTAAAAATATTGTTCCGAGAAGATCTTCAGGAAATCCGGTTCCAATCCATGGGAGATTATGCAGCAGTTGTGGTAGACGTGTTCGGAAAGGAATATTTCTATGATGGACGGAAAGAAAAATAACAAGGCAAAGGGGTTGCTTCGTTCGCTTCTGGTAGTGTGTACCTCGGCGTTTTTCGGCGCCTTTGCACAGATTTATATCATGATTCCGGCAGGATTAACTTCCGGGGGCCTTCCGGGTATTACCCGAATGGTGACCCATATTCTGCCGCTGAATTACTCACTGACCTACTATGTATTCGGCATGTGCGTGGTACTGCTGGTATTCTTCACCATGGGATGGACAGATGTACGGAAAATCATTGCACTGTCTATTGCTTATCCGGTGATTATGTATGGCATGGAGAAAGTTCCTTTTACCCTGGTATCCTCCAATGACCGAATGCTGGCTGCCATTCTGGTGGGCGTGTTCTACGGACTGGCCACGGGAATCGGATACATTGACGGCTACTCTTCTGGGGGTACGGATTCCATCTCCCGGGTCATCAAATTCAAGGTGCTAAAGCACGTACCTATCAGTAACATTATGCTGGTGCTGGATGGCGCTGTCATCGTGTTATCCGCTTTCGTCTTCGACCGGACGGTGGCGCTATATGCTCTGATTACCGTCTTTGTTACCAGTAAGACTACAGAAGCGGTTCTTCTGGGAATCAACGGCACCAAGGTGGAGGTTTCCGTCATTACGAAGGAGACCCAAGCGCTGGTGGACTACGTTATGAACGAGATGAAGCGGGGCGTCACCAGTTACTCTTCAGTGGGAGAATATACGAAGAAAGAACGCCGCACCGTGCAGATTATTTGTTCCCCACGGGAAAGCTTGGATATCAAGAACTTCTTGGCGGAACACGACGAGAACGCTTTCGTCACGGTGACCAGACTAAGCAGCGTCTGGGGAACCGGCCGAGGATTCTCGAATATTCATGATGTGGATAATAACTAGAAAGAAAACGCATCTGCACTAGAATGTGTGGATGCGCTTTGTTATATGAGAAGCGATTGCTTGGCTCAATACATTCATTTCCAGGAAGGAGGTGTTTCCCTCTTCCTGTAGAATCAGATAGTCGTTGACGTATCCTTTTAATTCCCTTAATTTCGACTTCTCTTCTCCGGTAAAAGAAAGCAAGGTAAGGTCCGCGTACAGGGAGTTTCCGTAGGATTCCAGCGGCAAAGAAATCTGGAAATCCGACGTTTTTGCCCGGAAATCTGCCTGAAGGGGAGATGCAGCGTCCGGGAAGATGGCGGCGTTCATGGGGAATGGCAACTCGGCATCGTCGTAGTAGACACGGGACTTATTGGCTGGGCCCTTGTGAGCAGAATCTTGTGATTTTCTTTGGAAATCCGTCATTTCTCGAATGGTGCAGTGCTGCGCCCCGCGAATTAGCAGGTTCTTCCCGGAAATCTTGGGCTGAAGGGTGAGAGAGGCTTTTGGCGAAAGGGGAAAACCGTAGGTGGTCATGGCCTCGTGAATGTTCTTCTTGCGAAGCAGGGGCTCGGACTCTTCTGAAAAAATCCGCTGCAGGATTCGATACAGCTGCACCACGTCCTCCCGGTTGTGGGTCAGAATGACCTTCTCTAGCATGCCGCTGTGGCTGGTGGCGTATTCGTAGTAGAGTTTGACGCTTCCCTTTCCGGAAATCACGTCGATTCGGTCGTCACTCATGTGGAAATAGTGTTCCACGGATTTCTGCGTCAGAGAGGAAAGCTGTCCCGGAAGGGTGGTGTTTCTCTTAATCCAAGAGTAGAGATCCAGGTTGTGCATCCGGAGCTGATAGGGAAGATGGAGCGCATCCAGCCTTTTGTTGGTGAATGGTATATCGAAGGAGGTTCCATTATAGGTGACGAAGAAGTCGATGCCCTTTTCGTCAAAGTAATCCATGGTTGCCTGCAGAACCCGATCCTCTTCGAAGGGCTGCTCTGCCAGAAACTGGGTCACTTCAATACCTTCGTCTGTGGGAATTAGCATGGCGGTGAGAATTACCCGGCTGGTATTTCGCCCGCCTCCCAGTCCAGTGGTCTCGATATCGAAGACACAGGGGGACATGGAACCGTAATATAATCTGTATGTATCACTTAATTTCGATGTAAAACGATATTTTCGAGAAAATTTCTTCAAAACACTTGAGCCTTTCTGTAATTCAGTGTATAATAACGCTGTTGTTATGCGGAAAACGTTTCCGAGGCAATTATACCATATCCATTGAATCAACGGAAATTGAGAGATTTGAAAAAGCTTTCAAAAAAGTGTTGACAAGAGAGCATCGGTTTGGTAATATAATATGGCGACGTGAGTTGCGAAGAAAAAAGCTTCAAATATGGCGGCGTAGCTTAGCTGGCTATAGCGTTCGGTTCATACCCGAAAGGTCAGTGGTTCGAGTCCACTCGCCGCCACCATATTGTGGACGCTTAGCTCAGCTGGGAGAGCATCTGCCTTACAAGCAGAGGGTCATAGGTTCGAGCCCTATAGCGTCCACCACATTTATGGCCGGGTAGTTCAGTTGGTTAGAATGCCAGCCTGTCACGCTGGAGGTCGACGGTTCGAGCCCGTTCCCGGTCGCCAACATAT
>JBNMGJ010000299.1:0-1310 GCA_050872185.1 Mogibacterium sp. | reverse complement strand
CCCTACATGATTCGTCGTTCCCGAGGGTACGCCCCCCTTCCCACAGTGCTTTCAAAAGAGCATACCCACTCGGTTCTGGGAATTGGCGGCGAGCTGAAGAATACCTTTGCTCTTCTGAAGGGGGATATGGCGTACCTGTCTCCATACATTGGAGATATGGCCGATGTGAGAAGCGTAGAGGCTCTGCACCTGGCGGAGGCTCGGATGGAGCGGCTTCTGGAAATTACGCCGGAGTGTGTTACGATGGATCTCCATCCGAAGTACAACACCGGGGAGGTAGCTCGGAAGTTAGCAAAGGAGAAGAAAATCCCTCTGTTTGAGGTGCAGCATCACTACGCTCACATTCTCTCTTGCATGGCGGAGAATGAATACATGGATCCAGTGATTGGAATCGCCTTTGATGGAACGGGCTATGGCACGGATGGAACCATCTGGGGCGGAGAGATTCTGCTGGCGGATGGCGAAGGTTTTCGTCGGATGGGAAGCATCCGGCCCTTCATCCACGCAGGGGGAGACAAAGCGTCCCGAGAGGGCTGGCAAATCGCCGCGGCAATGCTGCCGGAAGAAACGACGGCGGAGCTGGAGCTGGGAACCCCCAAAGAACGGGCAGCGCTCCGCTTCATGATGGGAAACCAGGTGAACACCATTCCATCTACCAGCGTGGGAAGGCTTTTTGACGGCGTCAGCGCAGTGCTGGGACTGAAGGAGCGAAACAGCTTCGAAGGTGAGATGTCCATGCAGCTTCAGTTCGAAGGGGAGGAGGAACTCCGGCGAAGAGGAGACGAACCTGTAGGTATTCATTACGAGAATCAACGGATATCGGAAGAAGAGAATTTCCTCTATCTGGAGACTGAAGCGCTGATTCAGTGGATTGCAGAGCGGAAACTAGCGGGCGAATCATCTGGAAAGCTGGCGCTTCTGTTCCATGAAGTATTGGCAGATATGGTGTCAGAAGCAGCCCTTCGCATCCGGGAAAAAACCGGTGTGAATGTGGTGGCCCTTAGCGGCGGCGTATTCCAGAATCTGCTCTTGCTGGAAATGTGCCAGAAACGGCTAGAAAAGAACGGCTTCCGAGTGCTGACCCATTCATTGGTTCCGGCGAATGACGGCGGAATTGCGTTGGGTCAAGCGGTCTACGGAGCGATTCAGATGGATAGATAGTGAACCAAAGGAGGCATAAAAATGTGCGTTGGAATTAAAGCTAAAGTATCAAATGTAGAGAACGGAATGGCGGTCATCGATTCCTCCGGTGTTCGTCGGAAGATTTCTTCGGAACTGATTGAAGATTTGGCGCCGGGAGACTACGTGAT
>JBNMGJ010000295.1:0-1367 GCA_050872185.1 Mogibacterium sp. | reverse complement strand
GTGGTCACGCTCTTTCCCTTCGGACGGCTGATGCCGAACCGCTCTAGCAGTGCATCAAACTTGCCCCGGTCTTCCGCCAAATCGATTCCCTCTGCCGAGGTTCCCAGAATCGGAATACCGTTATCGTGCAGTACCTGAGTCAGTTTGATGGCGGTCTGCCCACCGAAAGCTACTACGACTCCTACCGGCTTCTCCACCTTGATGATATTCATCACATCCTCCGGGTGCAACGGTTCGAAGTACAGACGGTTGGCCGTATCGTAATCCGTGGACACGGTCTCTGGGTTGTTGTTCACGATAACCACATCGTATCCCAGTTCTCTTAGCGTCCATACGCAGTGAACCGAGGAGTAATCGAACTCAATACCCTGGCCGATTCGGATTGGGCCGGAGCCCAGCACCATGATTACCGGCTTTCCGCTACGCTTAAAGTCTCTGGATTCGCACTCCTTGTCCGTGGTGGAATAGAAGTACGGGGTCATGGCATCGAATTCCGCCGCGCAGGTGTCTACCATCTTGTAGCTAAAATCAAAGCCCGGCACTTCCGAGACTCCCGCAATTCTGCAAATGGCATCGTCCGTATATCCCATCTTCTTTGCTTCCAGGTACAATTCCTCGGGAAGTGTGCCTTTGGCTCCCGCAAGCTCCAACTCGAACTCCGCCAGATGCTGAATCTTGTACAGGAACCAGCGGTCGATTTTCGTAATCTCGTGGACTTCATCCACGGTTACTTTTCCCGTCTTGAAGCCTTCGAAAATGGCGAAGATTCGGTGGTCGTCCTGGGTGGCGATTCTTTCTTTTAGCGTGGCATCTCCCTGGTATTCGAAATTCAACGTGTCCAGAGAAATCTCCGCACCCCGGATGGCCTTCATCAGTGCCGCTTCGAAGGAGTTGGCGATGGACATCACCTCACCGGTGGCCTTCATCCGAGTGCCCAGCTTCCGGCTGGAACCGGCGAACTTGTCGAATGGCCACTTCGGTACCTTAAGGGCAATGTAGTCCACTGTAGGCTCGAAGCAGGCGCAGGTCTTTCCCGTTACGTCATTCGTGATTTCATCCAGGGTATAACCCAAAGCAATCTTCGTGGCCACCTTAGCGATTGGATAACCGGTGGCTTTGGAAGCCAGTGCCGAAGAACGGGGTACCCGGGGATTTACCTCGATTACGGCGTATTCAAAGCTGTCCGGATTCAAGGCGAACTGGCAGTTACATCCCCCTTCGATTCCCAGAGCGGAAATAATCCGGAGAGCCGCCGAACGCAGCATCTGGAATTCTTTGTCCGCCAGGGTCTGGGTCGGTGCCACAACGATGGAGTCACCGGTGTGAATGCCCACAGGGTCCAAAGTCTCCATGGGACAGATCTGAAT
>JBNMGJ010000163.1:0-4277 GCA_050872185.1 Mogibacterium sp. | reverse complement strand
CTTTTACCCAGAAAGCCGGATTCTTCGGATACTGTTCCACGCTTCCGGCTAGCATATCTTTCAAAGTCACAATCTCCCGGATATCGGTATACCAGTAATGATCGAAATTTTCTTTCATGGTATTCTCCCATTCATCAAATAGTATGTAAAAGTACTAATTATTATACCATTCTTCGCGGCATTTTACACGACTATTCTTCCTTGGATTTCTCCTTTTCCAGATTCTTTTCTTCTTCCAGCATTTTCTCGATTTCCAGGAAGCGGCGCACCTTGCTGGTGCTGGTCTTAATCATCGGTTCATCCGTGATGAAAATCCGCTTAATTCGCTTATACGCCGGCATCTGATCATTAATCTTCTCCACATCCTGATGAATGATTTCCTGGATTTCTTCCCGGCTCTTTCCCTCAAACTGTGTCGGATCATAGACAATCTTAAGGGATACCACCAGATCTCTATCGTCGCCTTTGTTCGGAAGGCCCACCACAATGTTTTCCAGCTGATATGGCAGCGATGCCACTTCCGCCTCCAACTCTTCTGGGAACACATTCTTACCGTTCTTAAGAACTATAACGTTCTTCTTCCGGCCGCTCAGGAAAAGGTAGCCTTCTTTGTCCACGTATCCCAAGTCTCCCGTGTGGAACCATCCATCATCTGTTAGCACCGCCTTCGTGGCCGCTTCATTCTCATAGTATCCGTGCATCACGTTGTCACCCTTTGCCACAACCTCACCGATGCCGCTCTCGTCCGGGTCGTCAATACGGATTTTCACGTTCTCCAGTGGAATTCCCACCGAACCAGGCTTCCGGTGGTTCGGTCTTTCTGCGGTCAGCACCGGTGCGGTCTCTGTCAGTCCATACCCCTGAATACATAGCACGCCGAAGTCATTGAAGCCCTGAATCACCTTCGGATCTGCGGCAGAAGCGCCCAGCACTACCATTCGAAGCTTTCCACCTAGGGCATCCAGCACTCCGTGGAACACCTGGCGGCGAATGTCGATTTTCGCCTTGTTCAGAATCCGTGTTACCTTAGAGAACCGACGAATTCGTCCATCCAATCCTTCTTTCTCCGCGGTCTTCATAATTTTCTTGTACATCTGTTCAATAATCAGCGGAACTCCAACGAAAACGGAGACACCGTATTCTTTCAGATTCTTCTGGATATACTTCAGACCATCACAGTATACCGTGCGAACCCCGTTGGCCAGCATCACCCACTGTCCGGTGGAGCCGAACATGTGATGATACGGCAGGAGTGCGATATTGGTATCCGTGGATCTGAACGGAATAATCTGAATCATGTTCTCCACGTTAGAACAAATATTTCTCTGAGATAGCATTACAATCTTCGACTGGGAGGTGGTACCCGAAGTAAAAATCAGCATGGACACCGCATCCGGATCAATAGCCACATGATCTACCGATACATCGCCTCTCCCCACTAGGGCTTTTCCATCCTCTAGAAGCGTGTACACGCTCTCCACCTCGGCATTCTCAAACAGAGGAAATGCGTATTCCAGCTTCGTCTTTCCGGTTTCAATCGCTTCCTGGGTCACCTTCTCTTGTTTCTTATCGAAAAAAATCACCTTCGCCTCGCACCGCTCCAAAGACTGCAGAAATTCTCCGAATTTGAGATCCTTATCCAGGGGCACCGACACACATCCGGCAATCTGGGCCGCTGCATTTACCAGAAACCACGAGTAGCTATTGTTTCCAGTAATGGCAATTCGCTGTCCTCCAAAGCCCCTTGCAATCATAGCAGTTGCCAGGGATTTGACCTCCTCGTAGAACCGAATGAAACTGATATCGGTATATTCTCCTTTCCCCTTCTTCAGGGTAAAAGCTGTTCCGCTTCCGAATACTTCTGCCGACCGAGCCAGCAGTTCCTTGAAATTCTCCATTATCTATCCTCCTGATATACATTGCTTTTTCGTTATCGTCTGCAATCTAGTAATGATTACTAGATTATACCATATATACCACCAAAACAACACTTTTTTAATACATTTATCTTGATTCTATTATCAGATAGATTGAAAGAATTTCCGGATTATGCTAATATAATCAAATTGAGTTAAAAGAAAGAGGTAGAATATGCAGGACAAATTTTCGTCAGAGGAACATGCTTTTACAGGATTTTCCATGCCCCACTGGAATGAACTTCCAGAAATTGACCTGTACATCGATCAGGTAACGTCCCTCGTGAACCGACACCTTTCGGATTTCGCAACGGGGCCCAAGGGAGCACTCACTTCCACCATGGTGAACAATTATGTAAAAGCAAAAATTATACCATCTCCCGTCAAAAAGAAGTATAATAGAGACACTGTTGCAATGCTTTTCGTCGTGGTAACGCTAAAGCCCTTGTTCAACATCCAGGAGATTGGCGAACTCATCCATGCCACCATCTTAGAACATGACGTCAATGAAGCCTACGACATCTATCGAAATACGCTGGAGCAGGCCTTTGAACAGGTCCAGCGAAACCAGGTTCCCCTCAAACGATATACAGAGGATCACACACTGAACATTGTAGAAAATGTCTGTGCCGCTATCGCCTACCAGACGGATGCGAAATATAGACTGGCAGAGCGGCGCCAACCGGAAAGCCACTCGCAAAGCAAGGCGAAATAAATTCAAGGAGGCTCCGATGAATTCAATAGAGAAAATAGACCGTGCGGCAGATTATATCAGAAGCCGAATGGCAGAGAGAACATCGGATATCGGTATCATTCTGGGAAGCGGTCTGGGAAACTACGCTGACACATTAATCGACCCCATTGAGATTCCCTACCCCGAAATCCCCGGATTCGTCACATCCACCGCTCCGGACCACCGAGGCGTTCTCATCATCGGCAAAAAGGAGGGACATGGTATTATTCTGATGTCCGGTCGTTTTCACTATTACGAAGGATACTCGATGGAGGAAATTGTCTTTCCAGTTCGGGTAATGGCTCGGCTAGGTGTAAAGCGCCTGATTATCACCAATGCAGCCGGTGCTGTGAATGCAGATTTCTCTGCAGGAAGCCTGATGCTGGTATCGGATCACATTAATCTATCCGGCTCCAATCCCCTCATCGGCCCCAATATTAAGGAGCTGGGAACCCGCTTTCCAGACATGACGAATCTGTACGATTCGCACCTTCGCCATATTATTCTGGATAAGGCTTCGAAATGTGGAATTTCTCTTCATGAGGGAGTCTATACCATGATGAGCGGTCCTAGCTTCGAAACTCCTGCGGAAATCCGTTTCATCCGCACCATCGGTGGAGATGCAGTGGGAATGTCCAGTGTGCCGGAAGCCATCGCTGGGAAACACGCCGGCATGGAGATTGTCATGATTTCCGCATTGGCCAATATGGCGGCAGGTATTACCGGAACACCACTATCCGGTGATGATGTGTTGGAAGCATCCGTTCAAATGGAAGATGCTTTTACCAAAACAGTGGATATCGCATTGAACGCTTAATGAATACTCAAAGGAGGATGCAAGAATGAGTGAAAGAATTACCCGGGAGCAAGCCAATGAACTGCTCCACAAATACGTCAAACAAGATCACTACATCGTTCATATGTACGCAGTCGAAGCCATTATGCGAGGATTGGCGAAACGCTTAGCTCCAGACGATGTTGAATACTGGGGTATCGTGGGGCTTCTCCACGATTTGGACGAAGAGACTTGCGACTGGCGAAACGACATGTCCACCCACGGTCCCGTTTCCGGCGAAATTCTCCGGAAGGAAGGATTTGACGACCCGATTCTGATTGACGCCATCTGTGCCCACAATCCGGAATCCGGTGTCATCGCCCACACCACCCTGCAGTACGCCATTCTGGCTGCCGATCCCATGAGCGGTTTCGTCAAAGCCGTTGCCCAGATCTATCCGGATAAGAAACTGGCCAGTGTTAAGCCGAAGTCCGTCAAGAAACGTTTCCACGAATCTAGATTTGCCAAGGGCGCGAATCGCCAATTCATGATGGCCATAGAGGAAACCGGTATTTCCTTCGATGATTTCATCCTAATTGCCATGGATTCCATGAAAGAAATCTCGGACGTGCTAGGATTATAGGCAGCTGTTTTTATCGTGGTGTCAATCATGACACGATTGAAAATTAACAACAAATAAAGGAGAATTATCTATGAAACACTACACTTATCGTCCATCTGGTGTCTGTTCCCAGTTGATTGAAATCGACGCGGAGAACGGAATCATCGAGAACGTTCAGTTCACTGGCGGCTGCAATGGAAATCTCCAGGGCATCTCTGCGCTGGTGAAGGG
>JBNMGJ010000024.1:0-14925 GCA_050872185.1 Mogibacterium sp. | reverse complement strand
TGTATATGCAGCTCAGCCACCCCTGTTCCGGGTAAAAAGAGGCAAAGACATCTGGTACACCTATTCCGACCGTCAGCAGGAAGAGCTTCTGGCAGAAATCCGGGCGAAGGACAGCAAGTCCAAGATTGAAATTCAGCGGTACAAAGGTCTCGGTGAGATGGACGATACCCAGCTATGGGAAACCACCATGGATTACAACCACCGTACACTGATTCAGATTACACTGGACGATGCGACGGCAGCGGACGAAATCGTGTCCACCCTGATGGGCGATAAGGTTCCGCCGCGGAAGAAGTTCATCGAGGAAAATGCGAAGTACGTAAAGAACCTGGATATCTAATGAATCTAGCGTGTACGCGTGCTGAGAAGCAGAGAAATATATTTTTAGCAAGTAACAGAAATAGTCAAACAAAGGAGATTGAATGTCAACAAATTTATTGGAAGACAGCAAAATAATCACGCATGAGATGCATGACGAGATGAAGAATTCCTACATCGACTATGCCATGAGTGTTATTGTAGGCCGTGCCCTTCCGGATGTTCGAGACGGTATGAAGCCGGTTAACCGGAGAATCCTGTACGGACTGAGCGTTCTGGGAATCACACCGGACAAGCCTCACAAGAAATCCGCCCGTATCGTGGGTGAGGTAATGGGTAAATATCACCCTCACGGCGACAGCTCCATCTACGAGGCCATGGTAAAGATGGCGCAGGGATTCTCTACGAGGTATCCGTTGGTAGACGGTCACGGTAACTTCGGTTCGGTGGACGGCGATGGCGCCGCTGCCTCCCGTTATACCGAGGCCAGAATGTCCCCGTTCTCCCTGCAGATGGTACGGGATATTGATAAGGATACGGTTGATTTTACAGAGAACTACGACGGCGAGGAGAAGGAACCGGTGGTTCTGCCATCTCGTGTGCCGAACCTGCTGATTAACGGATCCAACGGTATCGCCGTTGGTATGGCAACGTCGATTCCGCCGCACAATCTGGGGGAAACCATCGATGCCTGCGTCAAGATGATTGACGATGAGAACTGCACGGTGGACGATCTGATTAAGATTATCAAAGCACCGGATTTCCCGACGGGAGCCGAAATTCTGGGCCGGGAAGGTGCTCGCCAGGCATACACCACCGGTATGGGTAAGGTGCTGGTTCGCTCCGTGTGCAACATCGAGGAAGGCAGCCGGGGCAAAATGAGAATCGTGGTTACGGAGATTCCGTTCCAGGTAAACAAAGCCCGCCTGATTGAATCCATGGCAAACCTGGTGAAGCTGAAGAAGGTGGAAGGGATTTCCGCCATTCGAGATGAGTCCAGTAGAGAAGGTATGCGGATTGTCATTGAGCTGAAGAAGGACGTGAATCCGAACGTGATTCTGAACCGTCTATACAAGCACACGCAGCTGCAGACTTCCTACAGCATGATTATGCTGGCTTTGGTGAACGGTGAGCCGAAGATTCTGAACCTGTATCAGATTCTGGACGAATACCTGAAGCATCAGAAGGAAGTCGTTACCCGAAGAACGAGATACGATCTGAACAAGGCGGAGGCGAGAGCCCATATCTTGGAAGGTCTCATTATCGCGCTGGATAACATCGACGAAGTCATCCAGGTTATCCGCTCTTCTTACAACGATGCGAAAGAGAAATTGATGGTTCGGTTCGGCCTTTCGGAAATTCAGGCCCAGGCCATTCTGGACATGAGACTGGCCAGACTGCAGGGTTTGGAACGAGAGAAAATCGAGAACGAACTGGCAGAACTGCGTAAGAGAATCGCTTACTATAAGGAAATTCTGGCGGATGAGAAGAAACTGATGGGCGTCATCAAGGATGAGCTTCTGGAAATCAAGAAGAAGTACGGTGACAAGAGAAGAACCAAGATTGTCAACGATAACGGGGAACTGGACGAGGAAGCCCTGGTTGATGTGGAAGATGTAGCCATCACCATGACCCATCTGGGATACATCAAGAGAGTTCCAGAGAACACCTACAAGGCTCAGCGCCGAGGTGGTAAAGGAATTCTGGGACTGACCACCAGAGACTCGGATTTCGTCAAGGATCTGATTATCACATCTACCCACGATTATCTGATGTTCTTTACGGATATGGGTAAGGTGTACAAGATGAAGGCCTACGAGGTTCCGGAAGCATCCAGAACTGCCAAGGGTACGCCGGTGATCAACTTCCTGAACCTGAACTCCGGAGAGCGGGTTACCGCAGTGATTCCGGTGAAGGAATTCGCCCAGGACGACTACCTGGTAATGATTACCAAGAACGGTACTATCAAGAAGACACCGATGTCTGAGTTCGATACGAACCGGAAGAATGGTCTCATTGCCATCAACCTGAAGGACGGTGACAAGCTGATTTCCGTCAGCCAGTCCAGCGGCAATGAGAATATCTACGTCATCACCAAGCTGGGTAAAGCCATCGCCTTCAACGAGAACGATGTTCGAAGCATGGGAAGAAACGCCGGTGGTGTCCGTGGAATCAATCTGGAAGCAGGCGATGAAGTCGTATCCATGGAACTGGACATCGACGGAACTCGCGAGATGCTGGTGGTAACCGAGAACGGTTACGGAAAGAGAACTTCTCTGGATGAGTATCGTCTCCAGACCCGCGGCGGCAAGGGCGTGGCAACCTATGACAAGTCCAAGTTCGACAAGACGGGAACCCTGGTAGGCGGAATGCTGGTACGAGATGAGAATGAAATTATGCTCATCAACTCCAACGGCGTTATCATTCGAATCCGTGCGGAGGAAATTTCCAGATCCAGCCGGACCACACAGGGCGTCAAGATTATGAAGGTGGAAGAGGCAGACCACATCGTATCCCTGGCTAAGGTGGTAGACGATGAGGAAAATGCTCAGAAGCCAAGAGGCAAGGAAGAAAAGGCTGAGAATCAGCAGATGTCCCTGCTGGATGAGTAATCACAACGTAATACGGTAAAAAATAACTCCACAGCGTCGGAAGTCTCCGGCACTGTGGAGTCTTTTTTGGTTCATCACGTTTTTCTCGGGGATTGGGCCGAAACATAAACCTACATCTGTTAGCAACTGCTTGACAACGAGACTCTCGGAGCATGCAATTAGGCTGGCACCAGGTGGCATGACGCGGCGGTGCCGCTCTTGCCAGCCTGGCACTCGAGCCTAGCATGCTCCTTCTCATTGTCAAGCAGTTGTTTTCGACGTAGGTCAATGTATTTACGGAAATCTTTGAGGCAAGGGGGGGTTACGAGCGGCCGCAGGTTAACGAAAATCAGTAAGAACTAAGACGAACTTCGTTAATCGAAGGGGACCGGCCGGCCCTGTGGCGGCCGCAGGTTAACGAAAATCAGTAAGAACCAAGGCGAGCTTCGTTAATCGAAAGGGCTCGGCCGGCTCTGTGGCGGCCGCAGGTTAACGAAAATCAGTAAGAACCAAGGCGAACTTCGTTAATCGAGAGGGCTCGGCCGGCCCTATGGCGGCCGCAGGTTAACGAAAATTAGTAAGAACCAAGGTGAACTTCGTTAATCGAAAGGGCCCGGCCGGCCCTGTGAAGCTGTATGATAACGAAAATCCCCGAGAAAAAAGTGAAGAGCCTCTTTTTTTACCTGAAAATGAATTTTTGAACAGTTTTCCACAAAAATGCATAGTCGCTAATAAAAATACATGAAACCCTTTGAATACAAGGCATTCATGTGAAATCAAAAAGAATTTATACACAAGTTATACACAGAAATGTGCATAACTTGCAAAATAGGACAAAAATAGGGTGCACACTGATAGAAAATGTGCACCCTATGTATCGATTATTCAGAGTCCGATTTCGAAATAATTCGGATTCTTACTTTGCACGAACCTTAACGGTCTTGCTGTATTTGGTGTATACGGTTCTTCCGTTAATGCTCTTGTAGCCGCGAACTCTTACGTAGTAGCTCTTATGCTTCTTCAGCTTCTTGATGGTTACCTTGCTGCTGGAAGTGGTCTTTGCCAGCTTGTAGTGGGTTCCCTTCTTTGCCTGTCTGTAGTATACCTTGTAACCGGTAACTCCGGACTTCTTTCCATAAGTAACGGTAGCCTTCTTCTTGCCGGCTTTTGCTTTTATCTTGGTGATCTTGGAAGCGGAAACTGCGGAGAGATTTACTTCCTTTCCGTTCTTCTGATCCATTGCATAGGTCTTGCCGTCACGGAGATAGCTGTTTCCGTCGTTGGACCAGCCAACCCAGCCATCACTGTACAGGGATGCATCGTAGCCCATGAGCCATGCTTCCCATGTGGTCTCGGATGCTCTCCATCCGGTTCCGCAGAAGAATACCATGTGCTTATTCTTGTAATCGATGCCGTCTTTGGTCCACTTGTTCTTGATGGCTTCGCCGTATCTCATGGATTTGTCGGCATTTCTGTAGTAGAATACGCTGCTGCTGTATCCCTGACCGCAGTTGGAATACTTAGATCCTGGGATTCTACCCTTCAGGTCGTGATAGGAATAGCCGGAGCTCTTTCCATCCCACTCTGCCTTGGTTCGGGTGTCTACCAGAACGTACTTGGAGCTCTTCAGTTCGCTCTGTACTTCCTTTGTGGTGTCAATAACATCTGGATTCAGCGGTTTGCTGGTTCCCAAATTGCTGGTCTTGTTGTGGTTCACACCCGTTTCCATGGTGTAACCGGCAGCGTTCCAATCGGTCATGGCGTTGCTCATTACGTGAACGTTTTCCACACCCAGGTACTTCAGAATAATTGCCATTCTGGTGGTTGCCATTGGTTCTGGACCGGCGATAACAACGCAGGAATCCAGTGTGATTCCGTTCTTCTCTGCCAGCTTGATCAGGTCCTTGTCGCTGTTCAGTCTCCACTCGGATCTGTAAGCCTTTGGCTTGGACTTCAC
This sequence comes from Mogibacterium sp., assembly GCA_050872185.1. Classification (GTDB taxonomy): domain Bacteria; phylum Bacillota; class Clostridia; order Peptostreptococcales; family Anaerovoracaceae; genus Mogibacterium_A. Next base: position 10,059 of record JBNMGJ010000024.1, on the reverse strand, counting down.
ATATACCTTTGGAGTTTCGTATTCATCGGTGTTTACGTGAACAGATCCTGGAATGTGGCCGGCATCATAGCCGGATCCGGTGTTCGCATCGCTGGTTTCATCTCCCCAGCTTACATCCAGCAGAACCACGTCCTCGCCGTTCACGATTTTCTTTGCGTTCTTGCTGTACTCATCGGCCTTACCAGTAGCGTTATCGGAGATGTTCTTCACTACGTCTGCCGGAACATACAGGTCGTAGTTCTTATACTTCTCTACCTTGTATTTTCCGCTGTTAATCATGGAAGTTGCGTTGAAAATCTTCATGTTGTCAGCGGAGTATCCCTTATCCTTGAGCCAGTTGTACACATACTCTGCGTCAGAATCGTTCACATCGTAGATGATAATCTTGGAATTCTTGGTGATTCCTGCATCGCTGATCATCTGGTTGTGATAATCCTCAATGGTTGTTCCCTCGTTCTTGTTCGGGGTCTTCGCATTCCGGATGGCATCTGCTGGGAAGCTAACCGCGTTCTTCAGGTGCCCCCCTCTCTCTGCATCACCAATGGCCCAGCCGTTGTAAGCGTCAACGCTTCTGGCATCCAGCAGAACGGTCTTGGCATCGGAATCCGACATGTACGCCTTGACCTCATCTGTGGTAGCTTTCGTTGCCAGCTTCGTGTTATCCACATCTGCATTGGCCGTCGCCGGACCGAATGAGCCGAAGATACTGAAGCCGCTCACAATCATTACCAGTGCCAGAAGCCAGGCACTAATACTGCGCATTGCTTTCTTCATTTGCATGCTCCTCCTTATAATATTGTAAAAATAAAATCATTCACCGGAAATCTCCGGTGAACCTTGGAATGAGTATAAAAAAATCATCACTAATAGTATAAAAATAACAAAGTGCTATTTCCAAACGAAATATCGAAATGAAAATAGCACTGAAATAGAAAAAATCTATAATTTTTTATTCAACGAATTCCTGAAGCCCCTCTCGGATGGTCTTCTCAATTTCCACATGAGCGGCGTTCTGGGTCTTCCGATCCATCTCCTCGAAGTGTACCAATGGGTGAATCTTCACGTGGATGGTGCAAGGCTGTACGGTTCCCTTCTCCTCCCAGAAGTGGTACCCCCCTTCCAGGGTTACTGGAAGAATCGGCACCTTGGCCTTCTGTGCAAACTTGAAGCTTCCCGCCTTGAACTCTCCCATTTCACTGCTGCGGCTCCGTGTTCCCTCGGGGAAAATTACCAGGGAGAAGCCGTTTTTCATCAGGTTCGCCGCTTCGTTCAGGGTCTGGATTGCCGCCCGGGCGTCTCCTCGCTTGATGAAGAGGGAGCGGGTGTATTCAATGGCCTGGGCCAGGGGTTTAAATCCGGTGAATTCGGATTTGGCGATGAAGCCAATCTGGAACTTTCGCATCACGTAAATCATGGCTAGAATATCCGCATAGCTCTGGTGGTTGGCCACAATCAGCATGGGACCATGGTCCGGAATGTTCTCTTCCCCTTGAATATCATAGGTAATGCCGATTTTCTTCGAGACCACATCGGCAAAATAGGTGGTGCCGCTGAGAATGAGCTCACGTTCCTCGTCGAATTTCTCTTCTTTCCGGAGCGCTTCGAACTTCGGCGCCATCTTATTGAATCGATTCATTTCCTTCAGGATGGTAATCCCAGCGGGAATCGTCTTGAACGGGTTCATCATATCTGTTTCCTTCCCTTCATTTCTCCTCAGCATCTTGCAGGGGCTGAGGTAATCGGTTAAAATCTATTGTAAAATATCACTTTTTAAATTGCAAGACAAGGTCATTCAAAGAAAGGCAGAATCGAAATGAAATTCGTCGTACAGCGAGTCAAACATTCCAGCGTTACAGTAGATAATGAAATCATCGGTCAGATTGGCAAAGGATACATGGTGCTGATCGGCGTATCCGACACGGATACGGAGGAAATCGCCGACAAGATGGTGGACAAGATGATCAAGCTCCGCATCTTTGAAGATGAGAACGGGAAGACCAACCTTTCCCTGGCGGATGTGGAGGGAGAGCTGCTGCTGATTTCTCAGTTCACCCTATACGCCAACTGCCGGAAGGGCAATCGCCCCTCCTTCATCGAAGCGGGGGCTCCCGACCATGCAAGTGCCCTCTACGAATACATCATATCTAAGTGCAAAGAGAGGGTCAGCGTGGTAGAAAGAGGCGAGTTCGGTGCGGACATGAAGGTGGAATTGCTGAACGATGGCCCCTTCACCATCATTCTGGACTCCGAGCAAATCTGCAAGTAGGAAGCACCGCCGGAACTTTTTGTGGTAAAAATAGTTTACTTTTACAGAAAACCCCCGAAAAAGTACGAAAAAACAACGGATGAAAGGGAGAAAATGCTTGCAATCGGTTGGTTTTTGAGTATAATATTTGAGTACGGTCTGAATAAGCAGACCGTTTTTCCTACATCGAAAGATGTCATTAGGCCATAGGAGGTGAAAACAATGAGAAATTATGAATTATTGTTCATTCTTGATCCGGCTATGGATGAAGCTGCAAGAAACCAGATGATCGAGACCGTTAAGGGCATCATCAACGCAGACGGTGAGGCTGGAGAAGCTGATCTGTGGGGCGTGAAGAAGCTGGCTTACCCGATCAACAAGAAGAAGGAAGGTTTCTACGCACTCATTCCATTCAAGGCAAGTGCTGAACTGCCAAAGGAACTGGACAGAAGACTGAAGATTTCCGATAATTGCATGAGACACATCATCGTTTGCCAGGACGAGAAATAAGTACCGTTCACAGCGTTCGGAAAGGACAGGTGAAACATGAATAGTGTAATTTTAATTGGAAGATTAACAAGAGATCCGGAGCTTCGTTATACTCCGAATACCCAGACGGCAGTGGCTCATTTCACGCTGGCGATTGATCGCCCAGCCCAGAGCGGCCAGGAACGTCAGGCGGATTTCATCCGAATCACAGTATTCGGTAAGCAGGCTGAGACCGTAGATCGGTACCTGAGCAAGGGAAGTCAGGCTGCAGTAAGCGGACGGATTCAGACGGGACAGTACAAAGACAAGAATGGTCAGACGGTGTACACTACTGACGTTATTGCGAACCGTGTAGAATTCCTGGGATCCAGGAACAGCAACGGTGGTGGAAGCAACAACGGCAACAATGGCGGTGGCTATCAGAATGCACCGCAGCAGAATCAGAGTGCGCCAGCACCGCAGCAGGATGCTTTCGGAGGTCAAGATGACTTCCCAGATGCTTTCCAGGCTGCCGATGACGACATCCCGTTCTAGAATATCTTAGGAAAGGAGATTTAGTCGAAATGGACAATAACAACAGAAAGCGCGGCATGAGAAGAAGAAAAGTATGCCAGTTCTGTGCAGACAAGGATAAGAAGATCGATTACAAGGACGTAGAGACTCTGAAGAAGTTCACTACCGAGAGAGGTAAGATTCTTCCGAGAAGAGTGACTGGTACATGCGCAATGCACCAGAGAGCAGTTACTACTGCAATCAAGAGAGCTCGCGTGGTAGCACTTCTGCCTTTCGATGCAGATCTGAACAACTAATCCGCGGAAAAGCAAATTAAGGACGCTGGAAGGTTTCTTTCCGGCGTTCTTTTTATTATAATGAAAACAAGGTGGTGAGCCGGAAGTGGATGGCTTGCGGAAACTGCTTTTACAGTAACAAAGATATAAGGAGTATGGCGGGAGGAATGGAAATGACGGAGAACCAGAGAATTATAGACTTTCTGAATGAGCTGAAGTCGGAGGCACCCACACCCGGTGGCGGTGCGGTGGCTGCGCTAACCGGCGCACAGGGAGCGGCCCTTATTATGATGGTGGCGAACCTGACTATCGGAAAGAAGAAATATGCGGAGTACGAGGAGTTGAATGTTCGTGTTCGAGACGAGGCTCAGGAGGTGCTGGATAAGCTAATTCAGGGAATCGACGAGGATAAGGAGGCTTTCGGCGGTGTGTCTCAAGCTTACGGGATGCCGAAGAGCACCGATGAGGAGAAGGCTGCGCGGAAGAGTGCGATTTCGGAAGCATCGGTGGCAGCGGGACTGGCGCCACTGAACGCCTGCCGAGCGGCACTTCGGGGATTGAAATTGACTCAGGAACTGATTGGAAAGTCCAATCGCCAGCTGGTCAGTGACCTGTATGTGGCAACGCTTAATCTGAATGCCTGCATTCAGGCGGCGAAGATGAATGTGGTGGCCAACACCCCTGCCCTTTCCGACCGGAAGATGGCGGAAGCCTGGGACCAGGAAGTGGCAGAAATCGTTTCGGAGGCGGAGCGAATTTCTTCGGAGATTCTAGCGGAAGCGTAGAGTTTTGATTTCTCGGATGAAGTGAATTTCAATATAGATATAATCTATAGAAAATCGGTTGAATTTGTTGGGACAATCTGTTAACATGAATCGAGTTTGGGCTGTTAGTTGAAACTAACAGCCTTTTTGATTGTTTTATGTATCGAATGCACATAAATTGTGCAAGAGAAAGGAAAGAATATGCATACAGGTACAGGAGTATTTTTCTGGGGATTCCTGGTGGTGTACGGAATTATTATGTTCGCCATCTCCCCGAAGGCCGTGACCATTGGCGGCTTTTTCAAAGGAACAGATAAGAAGGGACATGCGGCCACATCGCTGATGGTAACCTCTTCCGTATTCATCGCGTGGATTTTCGCCAAGTCGGTATATAACTGCGCCAATATGGGATACAGTTACGGTATCGTAGGTGGTATCGGATATGCGGTATATTGGCTGTGCATTCCGCTGACGGGTTACGCTATCTATAGACTGCGGAGAAGATTCGGCGCCAAGTCCATGACGGATTTTCTGACCACCAACTACGGCGTGGCAGCGGCGTTCTGCTTCAGCGCAGCTATTCTGGTTCGTCTGTTCAACGAGGTATGGTCCAACACCTCCGTTATCGGTGGATATTACGGAGAGTCTGGAAGCAAGCCCTTCGTCATCGCAGCCCTGCTGTTCACTGCCATTACGCTGGGGTACAGCTGCTGGGGCGGACTCCGTTCTTCCCTGATTACCGACGTACTGCAGGCAGGACTGTTCGTGGTACTGCTGGTATTCACCATCTTCTGGATTCTTCCAGCGCACCCAATTAGCGCATATCTGGGAAGCGGCTCCTGGAAGATGGACGCTGGTGTGGACTTCGTGCTGGGCGCAGGACTCCAGTGCCTGTCCTACGGATTCCACGATGCGGTACTCACCGACCGTGGATTCATCTGCGAGGAAAAGAAAATGCTCAAGTGCTTCACTGTTGCCGGCCTTCTGGGATTCGTGGCGATTACCCTCTTCTCCCTCATCGGTGTGGATGCCATGCTGTCCGGCATGGAGAACGTCACCGACGCAGCCCAGTCCGTGGCGCAGGGAATGGGAATTGCGGCCTTCTTCCTGATGGCCATCATGATGGTAATGTGCGGTGGTTCCACCCTGGATTCTACATTCAGTTCCCTGGCAAAACTGACCGCAAGAGACCTTCCCGCAATCCTGGGGAAGGATCCACACCAGAAAGCTCGCTGGATTGGAATCGGATTCATGGTATTCTTCGCCATCGTGGGTAACCTTCCGATGATTGTGGGAACCGATATTTTGGCGGCCACCACCATTTCCGGAACCATGATCATGGGTCTGGGACCGATTTTCCTCCTGCACGGAGCCGGCCCGATTAAGCCGACCAAGATAGGCTTCCACCTCTCCTTCTGGATTGGCATGATTCTGGGAATCATCGATACCGTAAGCCCGGATTCTCTGAACTTCATGAACATCGGAAACGGCGCCTACGCCAACTTCCTGGGCGTGAACTTCTGGGGTGCCCTGCTCTGCTGGGGTTCCTACATCCTCTGCGGTGTGGTTGCCTGCATGATGGAGAAGACCGAAGGCCGTCCGGCATGGAAGGGACGTACCGACGCGGAAATTGCAGCGCTGGATGCAGAGAGAAGCCAGGCTGGATGGGAAGACATCGACCCAGAAGGCATTGAGTCTGCAATCTAATTGCAATAATTTCGAATAAAGACTAGAATATACCTATCTGTGCCCTTCGGTGCAGGTAGGTATTCGCATAACGGATATAATATGGAAAGAAGATGAATAGAAATGGCAAGTTGTACAACCCCAAGCTATCAGAGACATAATTTCAAAGACGCCGGAAGAGCCTGTCCCGTGGACTACCGGCTGGATCCCGCGGTGTGGAAAGCAGATCCCACTGAAGAGCATACTTACGACACCCTCCTAGTGGTGGGAGGCCTCTACGGAAATCCCTATGCCATGGACGCTGTCCATTCCATGTATGTAAAAGAACAGGAACGCCTGGGCGAAGGCGGCCGGGTGGGAATGGTATTCAACGGAGACATGCACTGGTTCGACCGGACGGCAGAGGAATTCGCCCGCATCGAGGATGGCGCGGCTCCTTACATTCCCATGGTTGGAAACGTGGAAGCGGAGGTAAGACGGTTGGAAGATGTGGGTGTGGGCTGCGGATGCGCCTATCCAGACTGTACCGATGACGCCAGCGTCAGCCGGTCCAACCGAATTCACCACATGATGCGAGCGGAAATTCAGAAGTATCCGGAGCTGATTCGGAGGCTGGAAGGGCGCCCGGCCCATATGGTGGCACAGGTGGGTGCTTGCAAAGTAGGCATCACCCACGGGGATGAGAAGCTCCTGGGCGGATGGGACTGCGCCATCGAGCAGCTGGAGGATGTGCTCCGTCAGGGAGAACTATCGGACTTCATGGAGGCGAATGGAATCGATATTTTTGCCACCACCCATACTTGTGCGGCAGTAGCCGGAAAACTTCAGAATGGCGTGGTCATTAACAATGGAGCCGCGGGATTGCCGACGTTCAAGGGACAGCATTTCGGTGTGCTGACCAGAATCTCCGGAACGAAAGATGCGGATGCGATATATCGTACAGAATACAAAGGTGTATATATTGAGGCGGTGCCGGTACGTTATGACCACGATGCGTACCTACAGTGGTTCGACGAACTGTGGAAACACAATTCCCCTGCTGAGGTATCTTACCGAAACCGTATTGTGAACGGACCGGATTGCTACATCGGAAATGCTAACCTGGGTGGATTCGTGATTTTACCGAAGTATCTGGAAGAGGCCTATCCGGAAGTGAAATCTGCGACGAAACAGGACTTGGAAGATGCTATGGCCCGGATTATGTATTTCGAGGACATGGTACCGAAGGCAGAATATCTTCGGTCGCTGCCCTCCCCTACGACGATTCAGGTGAACATGGGAAAGAAGTGTAATCTTCAGTGTGCCCATTGTCACGTGAGTGCGGGGCCAGACCGGACGGAGGTGATTTCCAAGGAGACGTTGCAGGCGGTGCTGGATGCCGGGGTCCGGTATGGATTCAAGGTCATCGACATCACTGGGGGCGCGCCGGAGATGGCACCGGATTTCCAGTGGTTCATGGAGGAAGCGGTTCGCCTGGGATTCCAGGTGATGGTGCGGACCAATCTGGTGATTCTCAAGGCGCCGAAGTATCGGCATCTGATTCAGAAATACGCGGAACTGGGAGTCACCGTGATTGCCAGCCTGCCGAACTTCAGTGAAGCGGAAGCGGATGGACAGCGCGGCAGCGGAGTGTTCCACCAGAGTATTGAGGTGCTGCGGGCGCTGAATCAGGAGGGATACGGAATGGAGGGCGCTCTGGAAATGAATCTGGTGTTCAATCCACAGCGAGATATTCTTCCCCCGGATCAGCAGGAACTGGAGAATCTGTACCGGAAGGAACTTCGGAAATATGGCGTGGAGTTCAGCCATCTCTTTGCGGTGACGAATAATCCGATTGGACGGTACGGTTGTCACCTGCTGGAGAACGGAATCTATCCGCAATATATGGATATGCTGCTGGATGCCTTTAATCCGGAAGCTTGTGAGAAAATGATGTGTCGAGACCAGATCAGCGTGGGATACGACGGCCGAATCTACGACTGTGATTTCAACCAGGTGATGGAGATGCCGTGCCAGAAGGATGGCGAGGATTTGACCATTTTCCAGTTGGCGGATGGTGAAGTGGATTCTTTGGTGCGGGAGATTCGGTTCGCGGCTCACTGCTACGGATGTACGGCGGGTGCCGGATCCAGCTGTGGGGGTACTCTGGTGCAGGGATAGGATGTGTGATAACGCAAATCCCCGCTCTCAAAGTAGCGAATATAACGCGAATCCCCATTCGTTGAATTGCTGAATATAAAAACTGAGCGTCAACTTTGAATTGACGCTCAGTGATTAATCATTGGTTACAATTACCAAAAAATGGATAAATTCAAGAATTATAAGAATGGAACCATGTAAACTGGAATATAGTGAATGCCGTTTTCCCATTTATAGTCTTTTGTATGAATAACATATTTGTCACGAATACGTTTACTGAATTTGTCACAGAACATCTCCAGCGATTTGTGACTTCGGTAATTACCGGATTTAGCTTCGATAGGTGCGATTTTGTCTCCTGTTGCAATTAGAAAATCTATTTCGTATAAGTGGTTAGAGGTCTCGCTTCCTAGTGTGTAATAGAACAGGTTGTGTCCCTTGGAAATTAGCATTTGAGAAACAATGTTCTTGTATACATAACCCAAGTTCGCTGTTAGCTTGTTCGATAAAAGTTTGTTATATATTATATTATCCGTGTAATTATTGTCTTTAAAAGCAAGTGTAACAAATAATCCGGTATCCGACAAAAACAATTTATAGCGTCCTGCATCTTTTTCTAGAGCCATACCAACTCCGGGATTGTTGGCATGATAGGCGATGTTAACGGTATATGAACTGAGCATATCAGGAATAAGCGTTCGTACTTGATTAGATCGAGCTCCTTCTTTGGCACTAGAAAGAATATACCTCGATGCATTGCTGCTTAGGTTGGCAGGAATTGCATCATAGATATCTCCGGCAAGACCGGTACCATCAATTTTGATAAAATCCTCTTCATAAAGATCTAGAATTTCTCTTTTCACCTCATCCGTGGTTTGTAGATTATTCGTCTTGATGTATGTTTCTATGGCCTGTGGCATTCCACCCACAAGCATGTACAACCGGAAAATTCGCATGAGATTACGGTGTAGTGAATTTCCTGCTGGTTTTCGACTTTCAATAATCTTCTTAATGGTGTATGCTGTCATCTCGTTATCTGTTGCCCATAGAAATTCTTCAAAATCCATAGGATACATGGATATTTTATGTTCTTCACTTGGAATTAATATATCTTTGGTATTTCTTTTGATGGAAAGAAGCGAACCCGTTTCGATATATCTATATCTTCCATCAGCTACTAGGTATTTAATTGCTTGTCTTGCTTTCGGAAATAGCTGAACTTCGTCAAATATTATTACTGACTCATTTTCATATAACCGAACCCCAGTAAATTGCTGAAGTTTCAAGAAGAAGAAATCCAAGTCGTACATATCATCGAACAACTCTGTGATTTCTTTACTGGTATGAGCGAAATCAATTAAAATATATGATTTGAATTCGTTCCGTGCAAATTCTTCAACAATAGTAGATTTACCAATTCGCCGAGCACCTTTGACGAGAAGTGCGTATTTGTCGCTTCGGTTTTGTTTCCATTCAAGAATTTCGTTGTATATTTTCCTCTTAAAAATAATTTCTCCCATAACACAAAACCTCCTATAGGTCATTATAACGCAAATCCCCGCTCGTTCAATAGTAAATATAACGCAAATCCCCATTCACAAAGCGACGAATATAACGCAAATCCCCGTTCGTTGAATTCTGAATATAAAAACTGAGCGTCAACTTGGAATTGACGCTCAGTGATTAATCATTGGAATCTATTTGTCTTTGTGATCCAGGTAAATCTTCATAAGGTAAACACCCAGGAAGATCACGAACATGATATACAGGTTGCGGACGATATAGGCGTAGCCTGGCATTGGCCAATTGGACATATCCGTATACCATGGAGATCCTTCATACCCCATAAAACATAGAGAGACACAAGCCACGAAAGTAAGCAGAATATATCGCAATTTCATAATTTAATCCTCCTACTTCTTATAAACGTATGTTTTATAAATATTTA
>JBNMGJ010000040.1:0-11795 GCA_050872185.1 Mogibacterium sp. | reverse complement strand
CTTTTACCGCTGGCTTCTTGGTCTTGCCGTTGTGGACGTAGGCTTTCTTGCTGAATGCGACGGAGGCAATCTTCTTTTCCGGTGCACTCGGCTCTGGCACACTCGGCTTCAGCTTCGCGATGCTGCGAGTTTCCTTCTCGGAACAGTTCTCGCAGGTTCTCTCTTCGGTTCCTTCGGCTTTAGTAGTCGGCTCTTTGATTACTTTCCACTCCCCGAACTTGTGACCCGTTGCCTGAATAACCGCTGGGTCTTCCTCTAGGATTTCCTTTCCATCTGCATCCTTATACTTGGTCTCGCAAGCCTTACAGATATAGTAACCTTCTCGGCCGTCTTCCGTACATGTGGCTTCCTTCTTCGCCACCTCTTCCACCTGATGCTTTCCATCGTAATCGCGACAAATGTTGGCCTTGACCTCCTGGGTGGATACGCCTTCTATGCCTTTCACATCCACCATTTCTCCCTTATTGTTGTGAGTCGCTTTAATATCTGGGTTTTTCTCGCTATCGTAGGAATTGTTGGCATAGGTTCCCGAAGTATAGTTTTTGGCACCGGCAAAACCGCCCGGTTTCATCTCCGGATGTGTACTGGTTAGTTTTCCAGCAGCGTGACAGTTGCTTGCTGTTATCTTGATATCGTTTCCAGCAAATCCTCCTATCTTCGGAGAATAGTTAGTTACGGTACTTGTTACGTCGCCCTTCGCAACGCAGTTGCGGAAGACGGTGTATTCCGCATATGCGACAAATCCAGCAGAATTCCAGTCGCTTGCGTGGACTTCCACGTCTGCCATGCAGTGTTTGAAAGAGCTTGCAGTGTCTGGATCTTCGTAAGTCGAAGTTGTTGCGCACCCAACAAATCCGCCCATGGTCCACTTGCCATCGACATAGCCGGTAGCTGTGCAATCTTCGTAGGTGGAACCCGCATCCATTCCAACAAAGCCACCGGTATTGTCCACACCTTTCTCGCCGGTGATGTTAATGTCTTTCACGTGACAATTTTTTACCGTAACTCTGGATGTATTTCCCAGCATTCCGCCATTAATATCCGCATTGGAGCGGCCTTCCAATCGGATAACTCCGGAAGTTTCCACGTTGGTTACTTTGACCGTATGTCCCTCATTTGCCAGAACGAATGCGGCCAGAATTCCGTTGTTGCTTTGCGTGAGATCGTTTCCGCTCTTGTTATCAATTCGAGCGTCTTTCACAGTGAGGTCCTTGATTTCGTTGTCTACCGCACTGGCATTGCAGACATTTCCGAACAATCCGCCGGTGTATCGATCCGTGCGCTGATCCACCTTCATGTTGCTAATGGTGTGTCCACTGCCATCCAGAGAACCTCGGAAGGGTTCATTGGTGGTTCCCCCATTTTCGTACCATTGATAGAGTCCAATCGGAACCCAGGTATGTTCGGATAGGTCAATATTGCTGGTCAGCTTGAAATACTTTCCTTCGTATTCTTCCCCCGTAGTCACATCCTTGGACAGCTTCGCCAGCTCCTCCGCTGTACCAATTTGATATGGATTGGCTTCACTGCCGTCGCCTCCTGCAAAGCTAGCAGCGGCATGATCATTCCACGTTTCTTGGGCATCCGCTCCGTAGATTGCTGCTGACATGCCAAATACCAGCAACAAAGAGGTCAGGATAACCACCCAAAATCTCTTTTTCATTGTCATCTCCTTTCTCGTCTCTTCCATTAGAGGTGATATTACTTAATACGCATATTATATATTGCATTTTCGTCTCTTGTACAATGAAAAAAAGTGGTTGTTATGTCGTCTGGCATGTGGTATTTCTATGCTTGGTTAGGGCTGGGCTGGGCCGGGGCCCCTTGATTCACGAAGGACGCCCGATTTTTCTTCGGGATTCGTGAACCGCAACCTGGTGCAGGGTCGGCTGGGCTCTGGTCATAGTAAAATTATGTTGACGAGGTGATATAGTGGCGTGAGCGCTTCTACAGCCCTTAAGAATTAGTTGTATCACGCCACAATTATTCCTATCTACGTACGTTCGCTATTGCAGATGTGGCGGGAACACACCATATCAACTAGGCGTATCAAGAATTCTCCCGCCACATCCATTTTATTGAACCGCCAGAGTTTGACTATTTTGTGGCGTGAAACATGACAGACAAAAGCAATTCAGACCGTTTCCCGCCACCATATCACCCCGTTAACACAAAAACGCCTCTTGCATTTGAAAAAGCGGAACGAAAATAATCAAAAGTAGGAACCCCCGGCCGCAGGTTCCCACCATCCACTCTCCACTACTCACTCACCACCGGCAGCGTTGTCAGGCTCTTCGCGATATCCTCATCCCTTGGAATCTCGTCCCGCATGGTTCCATTGTTGAACTGCTCGTAGGCCTTGAGGTCGAAATACCCGGTTCCCGTGAGACCAAATACGATGGTTTTCTTCTCCCCAGATTCTTTGCAGCGGAGAGCTTCGTCGATGGCGCCTTTGATGGCGTGGCTGCTTTCCGGTGCCGGAAGGATTCCCTCGGTCTGAGCGAAGAATTCTGCGGCTTCAAAGATCTCCGTCTGTTCGTAGGACCGGGCTTCCATCAGTCCCTGGTGGTACAACTCCGACAGAGTGGAGCTCATGCCGTGGAACCGAAGTCCGCCGGCGTGGTTCGGGGATGGAATGAAACCGCTTCCCAGGGTGTACATCTTGGCCAGCGGGCAAACTTTACCGGTGTCGCAGAAGTCGTAACGGTATTCGCCACGGGTAAAGCTCGGGCAGGATGCCGGCTCCACTGCGATGAAGCGATAGTCCTTCTCGCCCCGTAGTTTCTCCCCCATGAATGGTGCAATCAGTCCTCCCAGGTTGGAGCCGCCACCGGCACAGCCGATGATGATGTCCGGCTGGATTCCGTATTTCCGGCAGGCGGTCTGGGTCTCCAGCCCGATGACGCTCTGATGGAGGAGCACCTGGTTCAGCACGCTTCCCAGCACATAGCGGTATCCTTCATTCTTCGTGGCGGTCTCCACCGCCTCGGAGATGGCGCATCCCAGGCTGCCCGTAGTTCCCGGGAACTCCGCCAGAATCTTTCGACCCACTTCTGTGGTGTCCGATGGAGACGGAGTTACCTCCGCACCATAGGTCCGCATGACTTCCCGGCGGAATGGCTTCTGTTCGTAAGATACTTTTACCATATATACCTTGCAGTCCAGGTCGAAATAAGAACAGGCCATGGACAATGCCGTGCCCCACTGGCCGGCTCCGGTCTCGGTGGTAACACCTTTGAGGCCCTGCTTCTTTGCATAATAGGCCTGCACGATGGCGGAGTTCAGCTTATGGCTTCCGCTGGTGTTGTTGCCTTCGAATTTGTAGTAGATTTCCGCAGGCGTTCCCAGTTTCTCCTCCAGGTGATAGGCCCGAACCAGGGGGGATGGGCGGTATGTCTTGTAGTAATCCCGGACTTCCGCCGGAATTTCGATGTATGGAGTTTCGTTGTCCAGTTCCTGCGCCACCAGCTCCTGACAGAAAATTCCGGAAAGCTCCTCCGCCGTCAGGGGCTTATGGGTTGCCGGATTCAGCAGTGGCGCCGGTTTCTTTGCCATATCCGCCCGGACGTTGTAGAACCGATCCGGCATCTCTTCCTCGGACAAATACATCTTGTACGGTACGGTGCGCTTCTTTTCAATCTCTTTCTTCATCTCTGTTCTCCTTCTCTTCATTTCTCATAATTGTGCGCAGTCCCTTGCAGGGATGCGAATTACTAACAAGTGAGTGCTGCTCTGGAGAAGGGATCTGATGCGGCCGTTCATCAAAAAAGCCCTTGCCCCAGACTTGCTGGGACAAGAGCATATACCTCATCTCTTGCGGTGCCACCCGGCTTGACACTTGTGATCGTGTCCACTCACTGCGTACCAACATACGCGTATTTTGTTCACGGAGTGTATTCTCCGTCTCCCATACTGGAATCCCCTTCACCGGATTCTTTCTGGTCGCCCTCTGGAGTCCATTCGGAACTGCCTCCACATGCTGCCATCTCACCACCAGCAGCTCTCTCCTATGCAAGCATCAGTTCTTACTCACTCTCCATCTTCGGTTTCAGCGTATTCAGTTGTGTCCGTCGGTTTTCACCGACGTTGTACAGAGATTATCACATTTGACGAATTCCGTCAATACTTTTTGTAATTTTCTACAAAGATTTTCTGTCACCCTGTTATTTTTTCTAAAAAAATCTTTCCTTCGGCCTACTCTTCCGGCTCAAACTCCCGGTAGATGGACTGCATGGCTTTCTCGAAATCCTTGTTCTCCACACCCAGCATGGTGTTGATTTCGCTGGTACCCTGAATCAGCATCCGAATGTTGATGCTCTGATCCCGCATGGTATCAATAATCCGAGCCGCCGTTCCGATACGGCGGGTCATTCCAAGACCCACCACCGCAATCATGGCCATGTCCGAATCCACATTAATATCATCTGGTGCTAATTGCACTCGGAACGCTTCCAGCACATCCTCCAGCTTATCCTCCAATTCCTTGGACTCAATAACCATGGAAACAGAATCAATTCCCGTTGGCATGTGCTCGAAGTTGATGTGGAAATCCTCCAGAATCATCAAAGCCCGGCGGACGAAACCGATTTCCTTGTTCATCATATTTTTGTAAATGGTAATGATGGTGAAATCCTTCTTTCCCGCAATTCCGCTGATAACTTTGTCCCCCAGGCTCTCTGTATCCCCGGTGATAATGGTTCCCGGATCCTGCGGCGCATTGGTATTTCGGATGTTGATTGGAATATCCGCCTTACGCACCGGGAACACCGCATCCTCGTGAAGCACGCTGGCTCCCATATAGGAAAGTTCTCGCAGTTCAATGTAAGAAATCCGGTCGATTGGCTTCGGATTCTTGACGATCCTCGGATCCGCCATGAGAAGCCCCGACACATCGGTCCAATTCTCGTAGATATCCGCACCCATGGCCCGGGCCACGAGAGACCCGGTGATATCGCTTCCACCCCGGGAGAAGACCTGCACCTTCCCCGTATCCTTCCGACTTCCGTAGAATCCCGGAAGAACGGCACGTTCATGCTGCGCCAGTTCTTTCTGAATGGCTTCGTTGGTCTCCTCTCCCAGCAGCCGGCCTCGGCTATCGAAGAGGATCAAATCCTTCGTGTCCACAAAGTCATATCCCAGATAGGCGGCCACCAGCACGGCCGAAAGGTATTCTCCTCGGCTTACCACGTAATCCACGGAACATCCCTTCTCCATCTCCTCTCGGATTTCCCGGAAGTGGCTTTCCAAGTCTACATCTACTTTTAGATTATATGCCACCGCATTGTACCGGTCCGCAATCACCTGGAACAACTGGTCGCAAGGAATGTTGTGATCGAACTGGGTCTTGCACATGTAGAGAAGATCCGTAATCTTACTGTCTCCATCAAACCGCTTCCCCGGCGCCGATACCACCACATAACGCCGATCCCGGTCATGTTCCACAATCTCTTTGATTTTCGCCAGCTGGATTCCGTCTGCCACGGAGGATCCGCCGAATTTAAGCACTTTCAGTCCCATTTTGTCCCCTCTTTTCTCTCGTTCTTCTTCCTATTCTGCGAACACGCCCAAATCTTCCCACAGCAGAAGCTTCGCTCTCACCGGGAACAAGTTGATTTCTTCCACGTAGTTATCGTTAATCAGTTTCGCCCCCATGTGTTCATACATCTGCTCTGCGTTGTGGTTTCCGTCAAACACATCGATGACCATCTGGCTGTACCCCTGGGAGGTGGCCACTCGCCCCATGTGCTCAATCAGCTTTCGGCCCAGTCCTTTGCCCCGGGCCGCCTGGTGCAGGAACAATTTCTCCAGCCAGAATGCCCCCAGCACATCTGGCGACGGGATTCCGCAGGTAAAACCAAGGAAGGTTCGCTCTCCCTCTTCCGACACCTCTTCGGCCACGTAGAATTCTCCCCCCGGCTGCAGCCAGTCGCCTCGCATCCGCTGCACCGTATCCTCCTGGTTAATCGATGTAACCAGCCTGGAATCCACCACGCCCTGATAGGTGGTGTTATAGATTTCTTTATACAGTGCGGCGCACTGTTCCATGTCCTCCGCCTTGGCCGGACGAATTTCAATACTCATCATTCTCTCCTTATTCTTTGTTATTTCTCGCAAGTCTCAAACAGCCGTGCCACCGCTTCTCGGTATGCCGCCGGATCTTCATACATGGATACCCCATGTCCGGCTCCCGCAACCCAGAGAATGTCCTTCTCCGCCGCACCGCAGGCCTGATAATTTCGAATGGCATGGGCCGGTGGGATGAATTCATCTTGGGTTCCGTGGATGAACAGGGTTGGAATCCGGCACTTCCGAAGTGCATTTTCTGCATCCGCTTCCTTCATACTGAAGTGGGCTTCCCCTTCGCACTTGTAATTGAAGGTCTGCATCAACGGGAAGGAGGGCAGATGATACCACTTCTTAAGGCACTCCGAACAGGTGTCCTTCATGGAAACGAATCCGCAGTCCACAATCATGCCCCGTACATTGGGCGGAAGGGTCTGACCCGACGCCATGGCCACCGTGGCACCTCCCATGGACACGCCGTACAGATAGATGGGAAGACCCTTGCGGTTGTTGTATTCCAGCAGTTCCAGCCAGTCCAGCACATCGTACTTCTCCCGGGCACCGAAGGTAATGTAATCTCCTCCGCTGTGTCCGCAGGCGCGCTGGTCAATGAGAAGAAGGTCGCAGTCCTTCTCGTGGAGCCACTGAGCCACCCCGGCAAAACTATTGGCCGAACTGCCTCGATATCCGTGGACGCAAAGGATGATTCTCTTCGGATCTTCGCAGTGCAGATACCGAGCGAACAAAGGGGTCTCATCCACCGTAGAATGAATGGTTAATTCTTCCTGTTCTTGGGATACCAGCCACTCCCGAGCCTTCGCCGGTGCATCCCCATACCGCGCGAAGGGAACGGCTCCGGCCTCCCCCTTATTCTCGCCCTTAGATGCGGACTTTTCGGATTTCGTTCCGCCGTAACTCCACTGTCCTTTCCGAACTACGGTGGAGTCAAACAACCGATTGCAAATCCACGTGTACCCGCCAGCAATGCCGGTAGCCACAGCGGCTGCGAATATTTTTTTGCCCCTACTCTTCTTTCTGCTCATTGTCTTGCTTCCTGCTTTCTTCATGTGATTTCAGATATTGAAATTCTATCATATCCGGGAACGGGCTTCAATCTCCGAGGGGTTTTCGTATATTAACAGCTCACAATAATCCGTCTAAAATAAAATCATAATTTAGTTTCGTCAGATTCAACAAAGGAGGCTTGCCATCATGACATACATCAAACGTGCTGAATCCGATTCAATCTGCAAACAATTTCGACGGTCTGGAATCCTTGAAAACCGAAATCGGCACGGGAAATGTCATCTGCATGGCAAACGACTTGCTTCCCATTGACGAAAACAACTAGCATGTGCCAGTTTGGTTGATATAATGAGCGTAACGCAAAAGTCTGGCTATTCTAAATTCATACTTTAGAATAGCCAGACTTTTATTTCTAACGTTCATTTCTAATTTTCAAATGCCGCATCCTACGTCGCTCTTACAGCGCCGCCTTAATAGCACCTAGCAGCTCGTCGAATTCTTCGTAGGCTGGAACCTCTGGGAACTGCTTCTGGATGGATTCTGGGCTCTTGAACAGGAAGCCTGCCTTGCTGGCCTGAATCATCCCGATGTCATTAAAGCTATCTCCCGCTGCAATGGTCTCAAATCCAATGGACTGCAGGCCGCGTACTGTGGTGAGCTTGGACTTCTCGCAGCGCATGCGGAAATCATCAATCATTCCATCTTCCCCGATAACCAGTTCATTGCAGAACAGGGTCGGATAGCCCAGCTTCTTCATCAGAGGCTGTGCGAACTGCAGGAATGTATCGCTGAGGATGATCACCTGGGTGATGGAACGGAGCTCGTCCAGGAATTCCTTCGCACCTGGCAACGGATCAATCTTTGCAATGGTAGCCTGCACGTCTTTCAATCCCAGCCCATGCTCTTTCAGAATATTCAGACGGTAGTTCATCAGCTTATCGTAATCCGGCTCGTCTCGAGTGGTTTTCTTCAATTCCGGAATTCCTGCCTCCTCGGCAAACGCAATCCAGATTTCCGGCACCAGTACCCCTTCCATGTCCAGGCAAACAATATTCATATTCATATCTCCTTTGTTTTAATCATAATTACAAAAAATCTTGATTAATTATATCAATAAAAACAAATTTTATCAATACGAATTCTGTTTAAAAATATTTAATCCCTACTTTAGCTTTTCACGAGCCAGAATCGCTGCCCCGTAGGCCCCAGCGTAACGACCATTTCCCATCGGGAGCACTTCCCGGTGAAGCTTCTCCGACAGAAGCTGGGCAAAGTATTCATTGTCGCTCAAACCGCCCGTGATAATCACCATGTCCATCAGCTCCTTCCGCTGCATCAGGGCCACCACCTTGGTGGCCACGGAATGGATCACGCCGGCGGCGATTTCCTCTTTCTCCTTGCCTTCTCCCATGTAGTTAATCACCTCGGACTCGGCAAAAACCGTACAAATCGAACTAATGGGCAGCGGTTCGCCCTTTGCCGCCAGGTCGAACAATTCCTCAATCGTCACCCCCAGTCGGTTGGCCATCACTTCGATGAACTTCCCCGTTCCCGCTGCGCATTTATCGTTCATCAGAAAATCCACCGCCCGGCCATTCCGCACGTTGATGAACTTGGTGTCCTGTCCCCCAATGTCCACGATGGAGCAGTCCCGGCCAATCATCTCATATCCGCCCCTTCCGTGGCAGGTGATTTCTGTAATCACTTTGTCCGCATAATCCACGGAAATTCTCCCGTATCCCGTGGCCACGATCCGGCACTCTTCCAGGGATCCTAGCATTTCTTCCAATCCCTCCCGGATAATTCCCGCCGTGATTTTGCTGTTCCATCCGGTGGGCATCACCCGAAATTCCGGTTCTGCCCCTTCCCGAATCACACATACTTTGGATGCCGTGGATCCGATGTCGATTCCGATATAGTTCATAATTTCCTCGCTAAAAATAATTTTCTTCCCACGCAGTTCCCCGGCTCGCCGGAGTTGTGCGCGGAAATTCTGGTTTCTTTTACCGTATTTGCACCTTAACCGTACCGATGTCGCTGGTTATTGAACTCGTTGTTCAGCCCCTCTATGCGGATGTAAGGCAGTTCCTGCTCCAATGCCAAGGCCTTAATATTCTCCACATCTTCCTCGTGCACCAGGAGGGAAATCCCGCAGCACACCGAAAGCTCCCGGGGTGTCGGACTAATCTGGGCGTACAGTCCCGCTGCTTTTACCGCGCGATACATGGCAAGGCCATCTGTATGGGTGTTAAAAAGAATATAGTAATGTTTCATGATTCCATTCTACCATAGGGAAACTGCGCCTGCCAGAAGCAAGCGCAGCTCGTTCGTGTGTTTCAATGTCTAGGTGGGTTAACCGATTACTTCGCAGAAAGCTTCGATTCGGGTCTTCAGTTGCTGTGCATCCGCATCGGTGTAGTCGGTCTCGATGCGGAGAACTGGGATGTTCTCTTCCTGCAGTCTCTTCTCCAGGGTTGCGCCTTCGATGTCATAGGTCTGGCAGAACTTGAGGGTCACGTCGATGACGCCGTCTACATCGTATTCTTTGGCCAGGCGAACCACGTCGTCAAAACGTCCGGTGTTCGGAGTGAAACATGCGCAGTTGATACCCATGTACCGCTCGGCAATGTGGTCGATCATCTCGTCCACGGTCTGGCCGCTTTCATCCACGTTGTTCTCGAAGTACCGAGTTCCGGTGCAGGTCTCCTCACAGACAACGGCGGCGCCGGAGGTCTCAATCAGGTTGTGCATCTTCCAGTTCGGAATGGCCATCGGCGTTCCGGTAACCAGAATTCTCTTGGTACCTGCGGGGAACACGCTGACACCGTCCTTCACTCTCTGATCCAGTTCGTCGCACAGGGTGTTCACCATCTGTGTAAATCTCTCCGGATCGTCGTAATATGCAATCTGGGAAATCAGCAGGGTGTCGGTACCGCTGATTGGAATGTTCTTTTCTTTTCTCAGGTCATATAATCTCTTGAGGGCCGATCTCTTCAGGTTAATCTTGTGGATATTCTCTGCCAGACTTTCCGGAGTAACTTCGTTGCCGGTTTCCTTCTCCACCAGGGCTTTGAGCTCACGAATTTCTTCTGCCCACTTCTTAATGTCCTTGTCTCTCTTCATCTGCGGAAGATCCATTACGTGCATCGGCACATCGGTTCCCAGGATCTCATAGGCTTTCTTCTTACCATCGCAGGTAGTCTCTCCAATATACACGTCTGCCAGTCTGTAGAACGGACAGGTTCTGTCGAAACGGGCTCCCAGCATGGCCTTGATAAGTGGACATGTATTGGCCGGAAGATATTTCTCACCCCCCGGTACCCAGAACTGGGAGCCGGCACACAGTCCGGTGGCGATACCTCCGGCTGCAAAAATCACTTCATCCGGCACATAGGCACAGAAGGTCCCGAAAACTTTACCGCCCTTCTTCTTGAACTCCACCAGTTCTGCCGGACGCACGCCGTGGACCTCTGCCAGAACGAAGTCAAAGTAGTCCATCTTCTCCGGTCGATTCTCCTGAGATAGGAACACGTCGCCAATTGCTCCCGGAAGCACGTTGCAAAGAACGTCATGGTTCTCCACGTCCATACCAAGGTCTTTCCACATCTGATGATAATCTGCCATCTTTCTATTCCTCCTAACGTTAACAACTATATACACATTTCCGCCTCCAGTGTATCATTTGAAATACAGTTTAACAATTTGATAATCTTTTTAGTTAATTGCCTTTAACATTGTGTTTTTCTATAGTTGGTGGAATTTTGTATGTTTGACAAAGCGGGATGTCTTATTAACAGACGGTTTCGCAAGCGATTCGGTTGGCGCCCGGGGGCCAGTTTTCCGATTCGGGCGCCAACATTTGACGGGGTGTGTGGCGCCCGGGGGCCAGTTTTCTCCATTTGGGCGCCAACATTTGGTTAGGCGCGTGGCGCCCGGAAGCCAGTTTTCCGATTCGGGCGCCAACATTTGGTTAGGCGCGTGGCGCCCAGGGGCCAGTTTTCTCCATTTGGGCGCCAACATTTGGTTAGGCGTTTGGCGCCCGGAAGCCAATTTCTCCATTCGGGCGCCAACATTTGGCTAGGCGCGTGGCGCCCGGAAGCAGATGTGTTCCTGTAGGGAATTCAACGGATTTTTAATTTAATATTTTTAATAGGTTTTATAAAATAGTTTAGTTTAACAAAATTGACAAGTGGTGGTATATTATAGGTGTCGAAGGAATTCGGCAATAAAACTTAATAAATGTTTCAAATAAGGAGGTATCATCATGAGAAATGTAGATTATGTATTGGATCGAATTATACTGGTAGCTAGTATCGCTTTTGGTATTGTATTTATGGTTGCAATGGATGCAGTTTCCGCCCATTCGGGAGCACAGGTTGTGCTGATGATCCTCGAACTTGCAACAATGGGGATCTTTGCAAAGACCTCGTATCAGATGTTGCAATAATCGTTCTTCATTATTTTGAGGGCGCATGCCTCCCCTGACATGCGCCTCGTACCCCTAAGTTATCAATACCTATTATCTATACAAACAGGAAACCCCGTTCGAAACCGAACGGGGTTTTCTTGTCATCGCAGGGCCGACCGGGTCCTTTTGATTAACGAAGATTCATATATTTCCTATGGGTTTTCGTTAACCCACGGTTGTCGCAGGGCCGGCCGAGCCTTCTCAGTTCACGAAGGGCGCCTGGTTTCTCTCACAGATT
>JBNMGJ010000302.1:0-1289 GCA_050872185.1 Mogibacterium sp. | reverse complement strand
GACGGCGTGCCGGAGCTGTTCCTGATGGAGGCTTCTAGCAAGTGTGAAGCTTCCCTTCATATCTATCGGTATCAGGATGGTGAAGTTTCGGAGATGAAGTACACCGTGGATTCCGATGAGAAGGCGCTGACGGATGTACAGGCAGCCGCTGGGGTGAACTACGTGGTATTCACTCGAAAAAGCGGTGAGTTCTGCATCTACCATACCCGTGGGGATGAGTCCATCACCTATTGCTTGAACACCTACCGGGTGAAGGATGGAAAGATTGAGCTTCTATCCCGAGTGGATAACGTCTATGGCCCGTCCAAGGACAATCCGGATGAGATTTCCGACGTATACCATCGGAACGGAAAGAAAATCAGCGAGAAGATGGGAAAGACATTGTTCCGCAAGGCCTTCAAGGATATCGACCAGGCCATTTTGTTCAGCGGCTACGATGACACTTCCATCTGGTCTTGCTTCGATACGGAGTCGGCATTGTCCATGTCTTCGGAGAAAATGATTCAGAAATTAGAGAAAGGCGCGGAGAATTAATGGCAGAGAATATTACTAGTAATACGAACACGCAGGAGCTTTCGCAGGAGGAAATGCAGCAGGAAGTTCAGCTGAAGCTTAAGACGATGGAAGAGGCGAATTTCCGGGAACTATATCATCGGTTCCAGTACATCGAATGCCCAGAGGATATGGAATCCCTTGGCGAGTCCTTCCCGGTAATGGAAGGGGCCACCGGAATCCTCACCTATTGTTACATTGAGGAGGGACTGGGTCTCAGCTTCTACATCCTATGTGCCGCAAAGAACGACGGAAACGTAATCGAAGCCGGCGCAGACGTAACTGAGGAAATGGCTCGGGTGCGCTACCGGGATGTGTGGTATCGTTCCTTTGCCGATCAGGATTCTCTGGATGTGGACTGGTCGCAGTTTGACTCCATCAAGGGCTACACCAAGGAGCAGTTTGAAACGAAGGAGAAGCTTCGCCAGATGATTTACGACCTGGAACTGATTGACGGGAACCGAAATGTGGAGTGTCCAGAGTACGTTAGCGTAATCGTTCAGAAAGAGGGCTTGTACCCAGAATACGTCTGGGTGAAGTGTACCGGCTTCGGCAAAACCGAAATCCACGGAGAACTTCTGGAACCGCCGAAACAGGATGGCTACCAACTGAAAACCAACGACAAGATGACCTTCCAGATGGTGGAAGCAGAAGGCAAGATTTACCTGATGTGGATGCCGGAAGCGGAATAGTAGAACAAGCGCAGATTAATATGTAGACGGACAGCAGGGGCGCCG
>JBNMGJ010000297.1:0-1356 GCA_050872185.1 Mogibacterium sp. | reverse complement strand
TCTCTCCAGGTAAAAATACAATTATTTACTCTCATTATACCGCAAAGAATCAATGGGGTGAAAACCTTTACTATTATTTTTGTTTATACCCGCATTATTTCTAGGCATTTCCAATTTGGATCTCCGAAACGTACAATCAGAGTAAATCAAAGAGGAAAGGAGATGAGGGAATGAATCGATTCTTGGAAGAAGCGTTTTCGATGCAGGAGGAAATCGTTTCGAATCGTCGCCACATTCACCGAAAACCGGAACTGGGATTTGATCTTCCAGAGACGAGGGAGTATGTAAAAGCAAAACTTCGGTCTTACGGATATGAACCCATGGATTTAGGCGGAGGCGTTACTTGCACTGCTGGTACCGGAACGAATCCAGTAATTCTTCTTCGAGCGGACATGGATGCCTTGCCCCAGACAGAGGATTCTGGAGAACCCTTCTCCAGCGAGAATAAGGGTGCCTGTCATAGCTGCGGTCACGACTGCCATACGGCCATGCTTCTAGGTGCGGCGAAAATTCTAAAAGCTCATGAGAAGGAACTGAAGGGAACCGTGAAGTTCATGTTTCAGCCAGCGGAAGAACTACTGCAGGGATCTCAGAGTATGATTGATGCCGGAATTCTGGAGAATCCGAAGGTGGATGCGGCCGTGGGATTCCACATTAACACCGGGAAGTGCGGAAATTACGACTTGCATCCGGGAACGATGGTTTTTGCCGAAGAGAAAATGATGCCATCGGCGGATGAGTTCATTATCCGCGTTCAGGGGAAAGCCGCCCATGGCGCTACCGCTTATCTAGGGGTGTCTGCGTTAAATATTGCCAGCAATATCGTAACGCAGCTTCAGCAGATGCCGATTCTGGAGACAGCATATAACGATGACATCATCATGTCCATTGGAAGCATTCACTCCGGAAACGCCAGTAACATTATTCCAGATACGGCAGAAATTCGAGGAAATGTACGTGCTTTTACCCAGGAGAAACGGGAATACCTCAGGAAGCGGATTGCAGAGATTGCGACCGGAGTGGCATCCGCATGGCAGGGATCCGCGGAAATCAGCTATACGGTAGGGGTAGCACAGAACGTCAACGACAGGAAACTGACTCAGGAGATGAGAGCGTACCTTGAGGAAGTAGCAAAGAGGATTGAAATCATTCGGCCTGTGTCCGGATCGGAGGATTTTGCCAACCTTGGACTCCACGTGCCTACATTCTTTGCGAATGTCTGTGCTGGTGCACCGGAGGATGGATACGAGTATTCGATGCATAATCCGAAGATGCGAATTGATGAAGAAGCACTGCCTTATGGCACCGCCGCACACTGTCAATGTGCATTTGAATATCTTGCGCATCATTCGAAAT
>JBNMGJ010000030.1:0-13633 GCA_050872185.1 Mogibacterium sp. | reverse complement strand
TCAAGTTATATCATTCTGTAATTTACGGCAATGGCAGCCACCGGGATGCGATAATCACACCCAGGAACAATGCCAGGATGACTCCCGCTACTCCGTCTCTTTTGCTAAAAGCAATTTCCTTCATCCGAGTTCTTCCGGCACCCCCGTGGTAACATCTGGCCTCCATAGCCAGAGCCAAATCCTGGGCGATACGGAAGGACCCCACGAACAGGGGAATCAGAATTGGGATCATGTTCTTCACCCGCTCCAGAAGATTGCCGGATTCGAAATCCGCTCCTCGGGCCTGCTGTGCCTTCATAATCTTGTCCGTTTCCTCCAACAGCGTGGGAATGAAACGAAGGGCAATGGTCATCATCAGCGCAATCTCATGGCTGGGAAGGCCGAGCCGTTCGAAGGGTTTCAGCAGCTTCTCCAGGCCATCGGTCAGTTCCATAGGCTTGGTGGTCAAAGTCAGCATGGAGGTTCCGATAATCAGAAGGATTAGCCGAAGCGCCATAAAGAACGACTTATACACGCCTTCGTAGGTAATCGTCAGAAACTTCCACTGCCACAGCACCGTACCGTCAAAGACGAACAGGTTGATGCAGAAGGTCAGCATAATGATGAACACCACTGCTTTCAAGCCCTTAAAAATAAATTTCACCGGTACCCGAGAGATTCCGATTATCGCTGCCAAAGCTAGAATCACGATACCGAAGCCGGCAAAGGAATTCACCAGGAACACTTCGATAATGTACAGAAAGGTTCCCAGAATCTTCGTTCTGGCATCCAACTTGTGAATGGCCGAATGTCCCGGATAATATTGTCCTAATGTAATATCTCGTATCATTGTCCCAATTCCTCCGGATTTCCCTCTAAATACTGAAGAATTTGATCCGCCGCTTCCGAAATGGTCAGCGGAGATCCGGAGAGCTCCGGAATCCGTTCTTTTACCTTATCCATAATCTCCATGGCCGGTGGAACCCCTAGGCCAATGGCCTTCAGTTCTTCTCCTCTGGAGAACACTTCCCGAGGGCTTCCCTGCATATAGAGCTTTCCGTGATCCATAATCAGGACATGATCCGCCAGCTCCGCAATGTCCCCCATGTTGTGGGAGACCAGAAGAATGGTCATTCCCTCTTCTTGGTGGATCCGCTGAATCAGCTGCAACACCTCTCGGTGTGCCAGAGGATCCAATCCGGCAACCGGCTCGTCCAGAATCAGGATGGATGGTTTCATGGCCAGCACGCCGGCAATGGCCACCCGTCTCTTCTGCCCACCGGAAAGTTCAAAAGGCGAACGTTCCCGGATTGCTTCGTAATCCAGACCTGTCAATTCGATGGCTTCCCGGACCACCCGGTCCAGCTCGTCGCTGGAAATTCCGATTTGCTTCGGGCCGAAGGCCACATCCTTCTCCACCGTTTCCTCGAATAGCTGATATTCCGGATATTGGAACACCAGTCCTACCTTCCGGCGAATATCCACCATCTTCACGCCGGGATTGGTTATCACGGTGTCATCCACGGTGATGGTACCGCTGTCCGGCTTGAGAAGTCCATTGAGCTGCTGCACCAAGGTGGATTTCCCGGACCCGGTGTGTCCGATAACCGCTCCGAATTCTCCGGACTTCAGGGTGAAGGACACGTCATCCAACGCTTTTGTCTCGTTGGGCATTCCCTTCGAATATGTATATGTAAGATTTTCTACTTTAATCGACATAGGACCTCAATCAATTCCTCTTCTGTCTGAACCTCCGTGGGAATATTTACCCCACGCTTGTTCAGTTCCTCCCGCAGTGCAATGACTGGCGGCATTTCCAGTCCCGCCTTCTGAATTCGTTCCCGGTCCGAGAAGAATTCACGGGGCGACATATCGCTGTAAATCTGCCCGCTCTTCATGACCATAACCCGATCCGCCTGAATGGCTTCTTCCATGAAGTGGGTGATCAGGATGACGGTGATTCCTTCTTCGTGCAAATCTCGGATAATTTCCATCACCTGCTTCCGGCCGCTGGGATCCAGCATGGCTGTGGGTTCGTCGAACACGATGCATTTCGGGTGCATGGCAATGGCACCGGCAATGGCAATTCGCTGCTTCTGACCCCCGGAAAGCATATGAGGGCCCTTCAGCCGCTGCTCATACATGCCTACGGCCTTAAGCGCCTTGTCCACCCGCAGGCGGATTTCCTCTGGATCCACCCCCAGATTTTCCGGTCCGAAGGCCACATCATCCTCTACTACGGAGGATACAATCTGATTGTCTGGGTTCTGGAACACCATGCCTACCGTGCTTCGGATATTCCAGATTTCTGCATCATCTCTGGTATTTCTGCCATCTACGACCACGTTTCCTTCGGTTGGAAGCAGCAATCCGTTCAGATGCTTCGCCAGCGTGGACTTGCCGGACCCGTTCATTCCCAGCACTGCCAGAAATTCTCCGGTCGCCACATCGAAACTCACGTGATCGAGGGCCCGGAACGAAGAGACCTCACTTCCATCCGGAGCCGCCTTCCGATATTCGTATGTCAGATCCGAAACCTGTATAATTGGTGTCATAATCCCTCCTAACGTTAACCGGATTATTATATCACAGATATCATTTGGGGTTCAAGAAGAGCCCCCTTGAATCCTTTTATTTTCGGCTATTTTGACGTGTGCAGATCATATATAAATCCAAAAGCTCGATTTACCGAAAAACGTCAGAATCAGCCTCTGCCGATTCTGACGTTCTTTCTGTTTCCGAACTGCCTGATGCAGTCCTGACATTGTACCGGGACGCCCCTTTCCCAGCAATCGATTCTGTATTTAATCCCCTTTTACGATCGATATGGTTATTATAATCATCCCATGATGGGATGTCAATAATCGTCTGCATGTTAATTTGTACTATTTTACAAACTTTTTGTTTAATTCTTGACCATATAACCTATTTGACATCGATTCGTTAGGACGACGGGGACCTTCCTCACTGAGGACTTTCCTCACAGAGGACCTACCCCACTCTTTGGACGTAGGACACAATTCGTTTCCACAGATTCTTCTTTTCTCGGTCTTTCTCCTGGAGTTTCTTTTCCTTCCGGCAGGCTTCCGCTGCCCGGAGCATCTGCTCCTCTTGGCTGTTCATCTTACCGTTTTCCGGGGACGGAATATACTCTCCCGATGGCTGAAGCACCATGGATTTCAAATCGTCCGACCACTGCAGCTCTTTGATTTCCAGTACCCTTCTCCGGATTTCCGAATCCAGTACCGGACAGGCGATTTCCACTCTCCGCTGGGTATTCCGTGTCATGAAGTCCGCTGATGCGATATACATCTCGCAGTCTTCTTCCTTTCCAAAAATATAGATTCTGGAGTGTTCCAGATACCGGCCCACAATACTCCGGACTTCGATGTTCTCGGTCTCCCCGGGGATTCCCGGCACCAGGCAGCAGATCCCCCGAACCATCATTTCCACCCGTACCCCGGCACAGGATGCATCTCGAAGAGCACGGATAATGTCTTTGTCGGTCAAGGAATTCAACTTGAAAAACAAATATCCCTGTGCGCCTTTCTTCGTCTCTTCCTGAATCTTCTCCAGCACCTTCGGCTTGAGTTCCTTCGGTGCAATCAGAAGCTTCTGATAGGACCCCTTCAGGTTTCCGATTCCCATGTTCCGGAAGAACATGGCGGCATCCTCTCCGATTTCCGGATTTGCCGTCATCAGCGACAAATCGGTATACAGCTTGGAGGTCTTCTCATTGTAGTTTCCAGTTCCTACTTGGGTGTACCGAACCAACTGTCCCTTTTCTTTACGAGTTATCAAGCATATCTTCGAGTGCACTTTGTAATTCGGCATTCCGTACATAATGGTGCAGCCGGATTTCTCGAATTCCTTCGACCAATCGATGTTATTCTGTTCGTCGAAGCGGGCCCGCAGTTCGATCAGAACGGTGACCTTCTTTCCGTTCTCTGCGGCCTGACACAGGGACTTGACCAGCTTGCTTTTACCTGCTAAGCGGTAGATGGTAATCTGAATAGATACCACATCGGGATCATTTGCCGCTTCGTCCAGAAGGCGAAGGAAAGGCTTAATGCTCTCATAAGGGAAGGAAAGCAGACGATCCCTTTCCTTAATCTGCTCGAACATGGATTCCTTCGGCCGAATGTCTCCGGACATCTTCGGTGCATAGCTTGAGAAAAGCATGTGCTCTTTCTGTTTCTGATTCATGCGCTTATCCAGTTCGTAGGCGTACTCCATGCACAGCGGACCGGAGGTGTAGAAAATCTGGCTATCCGTCAGAAGGAGACGGTCCTTCAGAAAATCATACAGGATTGGACTCGGCTTCGACGTAACCTCTAACCGGAGAGGTGCCAACCGCCGCCGGTCCTTAAGAAGCTTCTGCATGACTTTACGGAAGTCCTCGTTCTTCTCGCAATCCTCGTCCTCCGCGTGAATGTCCGCATTTCGGGTGGCGCTAATCTGTATTTTCTCCACCACAGTGTAGGTATCGAATACTACGTCCACCAGCTCCAGAAGGAGGTCCTCCATGCCGATGTACCGGACGTTGGCTCCCGGCAGGTATACGACGGCAGGCAGGCTAGCCGGCACCGGAAGCATGGCGAAACAATCTTCCTCACTTTCTTCGTGGCGAAGTCTTACGCAGATTTCAATGCCCTTGTTTCGAAGATGCGGAAAGGGATGCTGGGCATCAATCAACATTGGAGAGAGCATGGGAAGAATTGCATTGCTGAAATAATTCTCCACGTATTCCTGCTCCGAAACCGTCAGCTCCTCGTACTGCAGCCGGGACACTCCATTCTTTCGAAGTTCATTCTCCAGATCTCGGTAGATTCCGTCTCGTTCCCGGTACAGGTTTCTCACGATTCCGTAGATTTCATCCAGCTGTTCCTGGGCAGTCTGCCCCGTCTTGTCGTCCCGATACCGAGACCCTAGCGGCAGCATATCGATGAGACTTCCCACCCGAACCATGAAGAACTCGTCCAGATTGGATGTAAAGATGGACAGGAACCGAAGCCTTTCCAGCAAAGGGTTCGCTGGATCCTTGGCCTGCCACATGCATCGCTGATTGAATTTGAGCCAGGAAAGCTCCCGGTTCTGCATATATGGTATTTTCTTCTCGTTATTATCACAGCACAACATCTATTTTTCCTTCTTTCCTTCCGACACCTTGGCATCGCCCTTTTCTTTCTCCAGAACCTCTCGAATCAAATATCCTTCCCGGACACCGTAGTCTACCGTTATGATTTCTTTTACATCAAATACATCTGCTGCCGCATTCAGAGCAACCATTCCCGGAAGAATAGTGTGGATTCGCTCCGGTGCAATCTTCAGAATCATGTCGGTGAACCCCTTCGGATTTTCCTGATAGAACTTGAGCATTCTCCGAAGATATTTCCGTCCGTATCTGCCATCGTGGAGAGCCTCTGGTGCCTTCTCCGTCAGCACCTTCTGCACCGCACGAGCCGTTCCTCCCTCCACACAGAGGGGCAAGTGATAACTCCGCTTCGGAAGCTCCACCTTGTTCAGCTGCTTTCTCATCTTCCGGTCCATCTCCTGAAGTTCCGTTTCTGAGGGCATAATATTCTGAACGTATTTCCGGTAAAGATTCAAGGAGCCCCAAGGAATGGAACAGGCCGTCAATGCCTCGTTTTTGTAAAAAGAAACCACTTCCGTGCTGCCGCCTCCGATGTCCAGCATGATTCCTTCCTCCAGACTGGTATTCCGGCGAAGTCCCACAAATCCGTAGGTAGCTTCCTGTTTTCCATCCAGCACTTTAATTGCGAATCCCGTCTCCTCCTCAATCTGCTCAATCACCTCCGTGGTATTATTGATGTTTCGGAGAGGAGCGGTGGCAAACACCGAAGTGGCCTCCAGATGAATTCCGTCTGTGATTTTCCGAAGCTCTAGAAGCGCGGTCACTGCGGTTCGAACACCTTTCTTCGTCATCTCATGGTCTTTGCTGATGTATCCGGCCAGTCCTGCCGTAATCTTCTTGTTGAACACACGATTCATACTTCTGTCGCTGACTTCGTAGACCACCAGCCGTATCGTATTCGATCCGATATCGATAATTCCGTACATATATGTCTATCCTCCTGTCCATACTATGATACGGAGATTGTGTAAATTCCACTATCCGGACTGTGTAAACGGAATGTAAAAAAACGGTAAATGGTTTTCACCATCTACCGATTTGCTGTGCTTATTCAATTTGCTATCTATTCTCACCACAGGCTCTTAACCCAGGATCTTGTCCAGTTCCTTCCGCTGGGTCAGTCCCACTTCCTTGTATGTTACCTCGCCCCCCTTGACAATCATCAATGTCGGAATGCTCATGACACCGTATTCAATCGCCAAATCTCTCTCGTCATCGATGTTCAGCTTGCAAACCTTCACATCGTCTCTTTCCTCGTCCAATTTCTCCAGAACCGGACCCTGCATCTTGCATGGGCCGCACCAGTCTGCGTAGAAATCTACCAGAACGGTTTTATCCGACTGAAGCACTTCCTGTGCGAAATTTTCCTTCGTTACGTTCAAAATAGCCATCTAACTACCTCCCTTGTCATTGCTGTACCGCGATTATATCTTAATTCCTAGTAGACTTCAAGGGATTTACATAAGTTACTTAAGTAACAAAGTAGGCGTCATTCTTTTATATTTCACGAAGTGTCGGCGGTCTTTGGGGGGATAGAAAAAGGTTGCCGCATCATGCGGCAACCCTTCTTTTACATGTGTAGAAAGAATTCTGCGTACATTACGCTTCCGGTGCTTCTGCAGCTTCCTTTGCAGCCTTGGCTGCCTTTGCTGCTTCCACCTTTGCTGCCTTCTCAGCAGCTTCCTTCTCGTTCATCTTGATAGCAACTTTTGCATGCTTAATGCTGTAGCTGTTGATAGCGCCGGTCGGGCATACTCTCATGCACATACCGCAGTTCTTACACTTGTCGGTATCGATGCTTGCCAGGTTGTCCTCAACCGTAATCGCCTCGAACTTACATACCTTCGCACACTTTCCGCATCCGATACAACCGTTGGAGCAGTTCTTTCTGGTTACAGCACCCTTGTCCTTAGAGGAGCAGAGTACATGTACCTGATTCTTCTCCGGTACCAGGTGAATAATGTGCTGCGGGCATTCCTTCACGCACTTTCCGCAAGCAACGCAGTTGTCTCTGTTCACGATAGCAACTCCGTCGATTACGCCGATTGCGTTGAAATCACATGCTGCGGAGCAGTCGCCCAGACCAATACATCCGAACTGGCACTGTCCGTTTCCGCTGAAATATGTCTTTGCGGCTTTGCAGGTCATCAGGCCCTGATATTCTGCAATCTTTCCGGTAGCACCGCAGGTACCGTTACAGGTTACTCTTGCAACCTGCTTCTCGCCAGCACCGGCATTTCTTCCCAGAAGTTCCGCAATCTTCTCTGCACAAGCAGCTCCGCCTACGGAACATGCCGAGCAGCTCTGGTTCTCGTCAGTTACAACTGCATTTGCGTAGTCATCACAACCTGCGAATCCGCAACCACCGCAGTTTGCACCCGGAAGAATTGCTCTAACTTCGGTTACACGTTCATCAACGTGTACGTAGAACACCTTGGATGCAATGGTAAGAAGAAGTGCTGCGATGAAGCCGGCAACTACAACAATGATAATTGGTGTTAAAATTGCACTACTCATTCTGCCGCCCCCTTACTGGAATAATCCCGAGAAGCCCATGAAGGACAGGGAAAGAATGGTTGCACTTACGAGTACCATCGGTACTCCCTTGAAGGCAGCCGGAACACCGCTGTCGTCCCAGAGTTTCTCTTCACGCACACCTGCGAACAGAACCATGGCTAATCCGTAACCAACGCCTGCACCCAGAGCGTACACGATAGACTGAATAAACGTATAATCATAGTTGATTGCATTGATGGTCGCACCCAGGATTGCACAGTTGGTGGTGATCAGAGGCAGGAAGATTCCCAGTGCCTTCTGAAGTGCCGGCATGAATTTCTTCATGAACATCTCAACGAACTGTACCAGAGATGCGATAACCAGAATGAATACAACGGTCTGCAGATATCCGATATCGAACTTGTTCAGGAGCTGCTGAATTGGCCATGTAACCAGTTCCGCCAGAACCATTACGAAGATAACTGCGCCACTCATTCCCACTGCAGATTCCATCTTGTTGGATACACCCAGGAAGGAGCATACACCCAGGAACTGAGATAACAGGAAGTTGTTAACCAGTACAATGGACATAAAGATGATGATTAAGTTTACCATTATGCTTCAGCTCCTTTCTGGACAGGTGCTGCCGGTGCTGCCGCCAGCTCGTCCTTTGCTTCTGCAAGGTTGCAGGAATTGTACATCGGGCATGCACCACAACTGAAGGTCTGCTTCTTGAGTGCTTTACCCTTTGTTACCAGATTCAGCATTGCAATCAGGAATCCGTATACGAAGAATCCGCCCGGAGCCAGATTGAAGAATCCGATTGGTGTGAACCAGGAACCGAATACGGTATATCCCAGCAGAGTTCCTGCACCCAGCAGCTCTCTGATGGCACCCATCAGACCCAGTGTCAGTGTGAATCCAAGACCCATTCCGATACCGTCCAGTGCGGAGTCGATAACGGTGTTCTTGTTCGCAAATGCTTCCGCTCTTCCCAGGATGATGCAGTTAACTACAATCAGCGGTAGGAACAGACCCAGCGATGCGTACAGAGAAGGCACATAGGCCTGCAGTCCGAACTGTACCAGAGTTACGAATCCGGCGATGACTACGATGTAGCATGGGATACGTACTTTGTCTGGAATAATCTTACGCAGAAGCGAAATAACGATGTTCGAGCAGATCAGAACTGCTGTTGCGGAGAGACCCATTCCCAGACCGTTGGATACGGAGGAGGAAGTTGCCAGTGTCGGGCAAGTACCGATCAGAAGTACCAGTACCGGGTTCTCCTTGATAATTCCATTGGTTAATATGGAAAGTTTGCTCTTTTTAGCCATTATTGAACACCTCCCATACTCTTATACTGCTCAAGAGCAGCATATACTGCTTTGTGAATTGCACCGGAAGATACGGACGCACCAGTTACATACTTTACTGTGTTGTCGCTCTTGATATTCTCACTTCCCAGTGCCTTCAGGTTCTTATACTGACCCAGATGCTCTGGTGTCTGTGCTTTCGTACCAACACCTGCGGTATCCGAGTGGTTTGTAACCTTCACGTTGGTGATTGCGCCATCTTTGTCGATACCGATCATTGCAGTCAGCATACCACCGTAAGAGTTGGACATTGCAGTTACTACCATGCCGGAACCGTTGTTTGCATCATAGACTTCGGTTACATAGACTTTCTTTGCTTCCAGAACCTCCAGCTTGCCGTTATACTGAGTGAATTCACCCTTAGCGGCCGGCAGAAGTTCGTTTCTTGCCTCATTGGCAGACTTCAGTGTATTCGCATCAATGACAGGCTTTGTTACGCCATAAGTGAATGCAAGTGCCATTGTCACCACAAAGCAGATGCACACCAGTACAAGGATTGGCTTTACGAATTCCTGGAATGTATTGTTCTTATTTTCCACTGTTCGCACCTCCTGCACAATAACGCTTGTAGCTCCATCTGTTAATCAGCGGTGTGCAGATGTTCATCAGCAGAATGGAGAAGGATACACCTTCTGGATAGCTTCCGAAGAGACGGATTACCATGGTGATGATTCCGCATCCGATACCGAAGAGCAGCTGACCCGATGGGAGCTTTGGAGTTGTAACGTAATCGGTTGCCATGAAGATTGCACCCAGCATTACACCACCGGCAAGGATATGGAACAATGCCATGTGGAAGGACTTGGTGTAAATCAGAGCAAATACGAATACAGTTCCGATGAATGCACACGGAATAATCGGAGAGATGACTTTCTTCCAAATCAGGAATACGCCACCAATCAGCAGTGCCAGGGCACTGACTTCACCGACAGAACCTCCAATGAATCCCAGGAACATATCCATGTTGGAAGGCAGCTTTGCATTTGCACCGCCCTCTGCCAGGATTCCCAGCGGAGTTGCTCCGGTTGTTGCATCTGTTGTCTCAGACATTCTCGGCAGTGGCCATGTGGACATGTTTGCCGCGAAGGAGATAAACAGGAAAATTCTGGCTGTGATTGCCGGGTTCACGAAGTTCTTTCCGATTCCGCCATACAGCTGCTTTACAACAACGATGGCAACGAAACATCCGACAACAGCCATCCACAGAGGGAAGTTAGCCGGTACGTTGTAAGCGATCAGAAGACCGGTTACAGCCGCACTGAGGTCCCCTACGGTCTGTGGTTTCTTTGTAATATAGTTGTAGAGCCACTCGAAGCCCACACTAGCGATCACGCATACTGCGCAGAGCAGAATTACTCTTGCGCCGAATACATATACAGCTGCGACAAATGCAGGTGCCAGTGCAAGCAGAACGGATCCCATTAATTTCGTCGTATCTGCGTCCGTAACGATGTGCGGAGCGTTGGACACGATCAGGTTAGAGTGAAATTTCTGCTTTTCCATTACTTACTTGTCGCCTCCTTTACCATACCTTTCGCCAGCGTATTCATGAAGCTCAGAGGTCTTCTTGCCGGGCAGATGAAGGAGCAGCTTCCGCAGCCCATGCACTGCATAACGTTGAAGCGCTGCAGTTTCTCTACATCCTTACGGTTATATGCCTCTGCGAAGATTACCGGCATCAGCTTGAATGGACAGGCATTGATGCAGCGTCCGCAGTTGATGCAGCCGGTTTCGGTCTTCACTTCCGCAACCTCTTTGCCGAATGCCAGCAGAGATCCGGTGTTCTTCATGGTTACCGACTCGTCGGAATTGGTGGCACGACCCATCATCGGTCCGCCCATTACAATCTTCTTCGGCTCTTTCTTATATCCGCCGCAGAACTCCATAACGTCTGCAATCTGAGTACCAATTGGAACGAATACATTCTTCGGCTCTGCTACTGCATCTCCGTCTACGGTAATTCTTCTGCGAACGATTGGCATGCCGGTCTTGAAATACTCAGCAATGATTGCGATGGTGGACACGTTGTCCAGAATAACACCCAGCTGTGCTGGGAGTACACCTGCATCCATTACCTTACCGGTAGCTTCGTATACCAGAACACGCTCAGCGCCCTTCGGATATCTGGACTGGAGAGGCAGTACCTCAATGTCTGTGTATCCGTTCTGCTGAATCAGATTGTTCATGTTTTCAATGGCTTCCGGCTTGTTTTCCTCGATACCGATAATACCCTTCTCCAGTTCCAGGTACTTCATAATCAGTCTCATTCCATCCAGAACATCCTGACCCTGTTCTACCATCATACGGTTATCACCTGTGATGTATGGTTCACATTCTGCTGCGTTCACAACCAGAACGTTACATTCATCCAGGTTCTTCGGGTTCAGTTTGATGTGTGTCGGGAACGAAGCACCTCCGAGGCCGACAACGCCACTGTCTCTAACAGCTTTAACGAATTCTGCATGATTCGTAACGTGAGGGATCTGAACTTCCTCACTTACTTCCTGTTTCTTGTCTGTCTCGATTACAATCAGCGTTTCCATTCCGCCCATGCCACCACGGGACTGAACGATATCCTTAACCGTTCCGGAAACACTGGAGTGTACCGGTGCGCTGACAAAGGCATCGGTATCACCGATTCTCTGTCCGACCTTTACATAGTCACCCTTTGCAACGAGAGGCTTACAAGGAGCACCGATGCTCTGCGACATGCAGATTTTTACAACATCTGGAACCGGCATAACCACGGTCTCGAAATTCGAGGTGTTCTTGTGGTGCGGTACCAGAATGCTAGGTAAGTGTTTACCTTGGCTCATCCTTAAGCAACCTTCCTTTCCTACAAAAATGTAATAACAATATTCACCGATTTATTATACACTATCGTTTCACAAAAATCACTTGAATTTTCACAGTAAGAACACTTTTCAGGCAATTTATCCCGTTAATTTCCTTTAATTCTGTAAAAAAATTCACATTCTACCTGTTTTTTCCCGTATAAATCATTCGATTTGAATCGATTCCAATAACCATAACTCCATTATCCAGAAGATGTTCCAGGTATTTTACCGCCTCCGTATTCAGCACTTCCCCGGGGCAGGCCAGGGGAATCCCCGGTGGATAGGGAATCAGGGAATCGTAGAGAACTTTCCCGGCCGCCTCAGACAGGGGAATCTTTTTTCTTTTACCCGGAAGGTCTCTCTGTTCCAAATCAAAAGAAATGAGGGCTTCGCTGCTTCCCTTCGCTTCACTGATTACGCCGTGCTGCTCCTGGATTTCCTTCAAGGCCTCCAGCATTCTCTCGTAATCTCCCCGCTCATTTCCCAGTCCAGTCATCATCATAACGTAATCTCCGTGGGTCATTTCCATCCAAAGGTTCCGCTTCTGAAGCTCCTGGGACAGGGCCGCGCCGCTAAGGCCGCAGGCTTTCATGTTCAGGCTGATTTTCGTCCGGTCTAGAGAATTGCATTGAATGAGAGAAACGCCTGGAATTGCAGCCGCTTCTCGGTAAAAGAAGTTCAAGTCCTCCCGCCAGTTCCGGAATAGCTCCTTCCCGCGCCGCAGAATCTTCTCATTCACATCTAAGCTACCCATTAAGAGGTAGGAAGGACTGGTGGTCTGGAGCATGCGCACTGTCTCCGACAGGGTGGGAATGTCCATTCGGGTGCTACATACGTTGAGGATGGCGGTGCTGGTGAAAGACATCAGGGTTTTGTGGGTGCTGTTCACCACCAGATCCGCCCCTTGATTCTCTGCGGCCCAGGTGGTTTCCTCCAGTTCGTCGAAAAATTTAAGATGGGCACCGTGGGCCTGATCCACGATGAGGATTTTTCCGGCCGCGTGGGTCACCTTCGCAATTTCCTGGATGTCCGATAGAATTCCGTAATAGTTGGGACTGGTGACCAGAACGGCGGAAGCATCCGGATGTTGCTGAAGCGCCGCCTCTACCCCTTCTTTCGGAATCGCCCCTTGTAGATGATGGATGGGGTCTGTTTCTGGACTTACGTACACGGGCTCAATTTCTCCCAGACGCAGGGCAGAGAATACCGCTTTATGGGAATTTCGCCCCATAATCAGCTTCCCGCCCCGAGGTACTGTTGCCAGAATGGAGGCAATGAGCCCCGTACTGCTTCCGTTCACTAGAAGTTCCGTATGACGCACACCGTACAATTCCG
This sequence comes from Mogibacterium sp., assembly GCA_050872185.1. Taxonomy (GTDB): domain Bacteria; phylum Bacillota; class Clostridia; order Peptostreptococcales; family Anaerovoracaceae; genus Mogibacterium_A. The sequence continues at coordinate 455 of JBNMGJ010000030.1, read as the reverse complement.
CATAGTTTTCCATGACCTGCAGCAGGCAATCCTCCGGCTGCGTCAAAGCGTCCGCTCCGGGAATCTCGGTAATGTCACAGCCAATGATATTCCGGAGGAAATCCCCGTATCCAAATCTCTCGTAGATTTCCCCTCTTCCCTTGTGCCCCGGCATGTGGAAAGAAACCGGTTTTTCCGCCCCATGGGTCACCAGAAAATCCACCACTGTTCTTCGCACGCTTTCTTGATTCATGCTGTCTTCCTTTCTTTCTATATACTGCACACTGATATATAAAGCAAAACGCCCCGGGGGACCCATCGGATCACCCGGGACATCAGAAATGATTTTTTTAGCGAATCACATCTACGCCCATGTAAGGACGCAGTGCTTCTGGAACCACAACGGAACCGTCTTCCTGCTGGTAATTCTCCAGAATCGCAGCTACGGTTCTTCCCACTGCCAGGCCAGAGCCGTT
>JBNMGJ010000158.1:0-4370 GCA_050872185.1 Mogibacterium sp. | reverse complement strand
GATGACGGCAAGATCCCTTGGGCGAATTAGCGACGTGGGTGGCCCACGGTGCTGCAAGCGGGATTCATTTCTTTCCATTCTGGAGGCAGCGAAACTAGTGAAAGACCAATTTAGCGTGGAGATGGAAATCGGAGAGGTGGTGTGTCACTATTCTTCCATGAATCGTCAGTGCATTGGGAAGAGGTGTCCCTTCTCCAAAGCAAATCATTAAGATTACAAGGGAAATTAGAAAGTAGGAATAGATGGATATTGATAGAATACTGGAAGAACTGAATCAGCGTTTCCAAGCGCCGTTGCCGGATTTCTACCGGCGCCGGATTGTTTTCTGGTACGATGAAGAGGGGGAGTTCCGGGAACAGGTGGAATCCATGGAAATTCCCGGCGTGAAGATTCTGGTGCTATCTGGGAATAATAATTTCCAGGCCAAGCGGATACTTTGCCAGGAAGATAAGGAGAGTGATTTTCTGGTATATCGTCCAGGAGTGCCGAAATCCCTGGAGGAGGATTGGCTTCTGAACGTGGAACTATACAGTGAAGAGTTCCGGGCGGATTTGATTTCCATCTGGATGAGTGAATTAAATCTGCCAGCTACCGAAGATTTCCGGCGTGTGGTGAAAGACTATCGGAAGTTCTTTGGTGCGAAAGTGCGAAGAGGTGCTTTTGGCAAGCTGAATCCAGGTGGAAAAGAAATCAGGACGCTGGCCCAGTGTCACCTAGGTGTGCTTGCGGTGATTACCGGAAGGGATCATCTGGAACCGGATGGAATTATCCGCGGGGTTTTGCTAGAAGAGACGAATGAATCCAATGATGGGGAGAACTCGGTGATGAGAGATATCCGGAACTATGGAGCCGAGAAACCCTTCTGGACTCTAGTCCGTCAGGCCACCGGTTATGCGCCGAGTAACGAGGGGCATCCGATGGATTTATTAATTCATATTCTGCTGACGGCGCTGACCCAGAACATTCGAAAGGATTATCTGGAAGGGCTGGAGAAGTATATTTCTATGCCCCATCAGACCTGGTGCTATAATTTCATCTCGGATTGGATGGCATCCGAAGACCAAGAAGTACTGAAGGAGTTGCTTCGGAAGACCGAACATCAGTTGAACCTTCCGAAATATTTCGAAAGAATACCGTTGCAGGAGCTGGCGGAAAGCGATGTATTCCCCTGTACTGATGAGTGCATTCTCACCGCCTTGATGACGGATATCGGGAACCATATCATCGATGTGGAGAAAATCATCGCGATTTCTGAGAAGCGGCGAACCACAACTTGGTTCCCAGAGGTGGAATGCTTCTACGAAGGAATTTATCGGGTGGCCCAGATGCAGGAATTCTACTTAAACCACGCCGATGGGTTCCACACCGTTGAACCTGCAGAATTCTGGCGGGAATATACGGAGGACTACTACCGAATCGATTCTTTTTACCGGAAATACCATCTGGCCTATGCGAAGGGGCTGGAATCCGGCAATGAGAAGTTGGAAGAACTGTTCAAACAGGTGACCGAACGGATGGAAGGCCTCTATACCCATTGGTTCCTGGACAAGTTGGGAAGCCAGTGGACCAACATTGCGGAAGAAAACTTGCAGAAGGTGGGCCGGATAATGGAGTTGCCTCAGCAGGTTGATTTCTACCGCAAGAACGTGCTGCGGGAGGATAACCGGGTGTTCGTGATTGTTTCCGATGCCCTTCGCTACGAGGTGGCGGCGGAACTGGCGGAAGAGCTGCAGCAGGAAACCCAGTGTACGGTGGAATTGAATTCCTGCGAGGGAATTTTCCCAACGGTGACCAAATACGGAATGGCTGCGTTGCTGCCCCACAAGGCGCTGACCGTGGAATCCCGGGAGAACGGTACCCTTCAGGTGCTGGCAGACGGGATGTCCACCGAGGCCGGGAACCGGGACAAGGTGCTGAAACAATTCAATGAGAACAGCGTAGCCCTCAAATACCAGGATATTCTGCCCATGAAGCGAGGGGAACGCAGTGCTTTGGTGAAGGGAAAAGACGTGGTGTACATCTACCACGACAAGATTGACGAGGCCAGCCATACTTCGGATAGTATGGTGTTCCCCGCTTGCCAGGATGCGATTCGAGAGATTAAGAATATGGTCCGCATTATTCGGAACGAATTCAGTGGTACCCGGGTATTCATCACAGCGGATCACGGATTCCTCTACACCTACAGCCCCCTGGAGGAAGATGGGAAAGTTAGCGTTTCTTCCGATGCACAGGTGATGGAGATGGACCGCCGGTATATCGTTACAGAGAAGGGAAATCTTCCGGAATTTCTGGTTCCGGTGAAATTCCCCGATGACCGATACGATGCGTTTTCCCCGCGGGAGAATATTCGCATTAAGAAGAAGGGCGGCGGCCTGAATTTCGTTCACGGTGGCATTAGCCTCCAGGAAATGGTGGTACCGGTGATTGAGTATCACTACCTGCGAAACGATTCCAAGACGTACCTGAAGAACCGGGAACGATACGATAGCCGTCCCGTAGAGGTGAGCCTTCTGTCTTCTAGTCGGAAACTGAGCAACCGGCATTTCGCCTTGGATTTCTACCAGCGAGAACCGGTGGGAGGAAATCTCTGTGCCGAAACGTATTTGCTTTATTTCGAGGACACGGTTGGAAATCGAATCAGTGATGTGGTTCGCATCATTGCGGACCGAACCAGTGAGGTGGGGCAGGACCGAATCTTCCGATGCAGTTTCAACCTCAAAGCCCAGAATTACGACAGCAGTGCAACGTATCGTCTGGTTATGGAACAGGAAACAGCAGGGGAATCCCCGAAGAAGGAGCCTTTCCAGATTAATATTGCCAACCTGCGAAGTGGTGCAGAAGAGGAGGAGTTCAACTTCTTCGGAGAATAGAGTATGAATACGAAAACCCTTCTAAGACGCCATGTCTAGAAGGGTTTTGTTGTAAAAGAAAATTTATAAGAATATAATCGCCCGCACCGGACATACCGGAGCGCAGTAGCCGCAGTGGACGCACTTGGACGGGTCGATTTCTGCCAGTCCCTGGTCATTCCAGAAGATGGCCTGGCTGACACAGCGGTTCTTGCAGGTGCCGCAGCCTTCGCAGTCCGACTGATCCACCATGAGCCGTTTTCCGGTGGTATCTGGCACATAATCCATAGGAAGCTGTCCCTGGAAGTACTCCACGGCTCGGTCCACCTGCTCTCGGGTGGCCATACCAATCATGACGGAGTCGTTTCCTGGGACATGGGAAGCGTAATCCAGGCAACTTCGGTAGTCTTCGATGAGATTGCCGCCACCGAAGGCCTTCATGGTAAAAATACCCTTCCCCGCGGCATGACACTTCCGGATGGCTTCTTCCATCTCCTGCCGGGTGCCGGGTTGATTTCCATTTCGAATTCCCAGGCCCGCCTTGTTAATCAGGGGGAAGACCAGGTCGCATTCTGGAATGTCCGCCATTTCGAGACAGGCATCCACATGGTGGGTAGAGATGCCAATGGCGTGAATGAGACCTTTTTCTTTGAGATTCATAAGGGCACGCCACGCTTCCGTTCGCTGGTAGAAATCTTCTTTTCCCCGAATTTCGTGGAGAAGGAAGATATCCACGAATGGAATATTTAATTCCTGAAGGCATTCCCAGACGGCGGATTGTGCGCCTTCGTATGTATTTTCCAGAGTTTTGCTGCAGATGACGGGGGATTCTATTCCTTGATGCCGGATTTCGTCCAAGGCGGGACGGAGGTATCGATAGGTGTCATAGTACTGGGCGGTGTCGAAGAAATTAATGCCTTGTTTCGCTGCATGGATAATGACATCCGCTCCATCTTGGATGGAAAGATTCTTCTGGGAGAATCCCATGGTGAGGGTGCCCATGCCTACCGGGGTAACGGAAATGTTCGTGTAACCGAGTGTTCTTTTGACCATACTAATCCTCTCTTGTGATATACAGAATGACATTATTATACCACAGTTCTTATTGAGAGTTGGGCGATGCCGGAAGGTTCATTATTGGAAATGTCTATTGGAAGGAAACAAAGTTACTTTCCATTTGGACTCCCTGGGATTGAAGTCGGTCTGTCAGTGTCAAAGTGAATGGAAAGAAATTGTCCACTTCTGATTACACGGTGACCTATTCTTCCGGATGTTAAGCGCTGTAATAATTGAAATTACAACATAATTCTGCTAATATAATGCTAGTACAAAGTAGATGAGGAGATACGAGATGCAGATATCCAGCAGATTTACCATGGCGATTCACATGTTCGCTTGCATTGATACATTCAAGGATCAGAAGATGACCAGTAGCTTTATGGCGGGAAGTAGAGGAACCAATCCGGTGATTATTCGGAAGCTGCTGCAGCAGCTGAAAGCCGCAGGACTGGTGGAGGT
>JBNMGJ010000217.1:0-3024 GCA_050872185.1 Mogibacterium sp. | reverse complement strand
GGCTCAATGTGTCCATTCTTCAGATAGTACTGACCCTCTGTAATGTATCCAGTATTATCTGGAACTGGGTGAGTGACATCGTCGCCCGGCATCGTGGTTACACCAAGGATGGTGATGGATCCGGCGCCTTCAATATCCACGGCCTTTTCATAACGAGAAGCAAGGCTGGAATACAGGTCTCCCGGATATCCACGGTTGGATGGAACCTGCTCCATCGTAATCGCCATTTCCTTCTGAGCATCGGCGAAGTTGGTCATATCGGTAAGCAGTACCAGAACCTTTTTCCCTTCCAGTGCAAACTGCTCTGCAACCGCCAGTGCCATATCTGGTACAAGGGTACACTCTACGATTGGGTCGGAAGCGGTATGAATGAACATTACGGTATGTCCCATTACGCCGCCCTTTTCCAACGTATCTCGGAAGGTCAGGTAGTCATCATACTTCAGTCCCATTCCTCCAAGAATAATTACATCGACCTCCGCCTGAAGAGCGATTCTTGCCAACAACTGGTTGTATGGTTCTCCGGAAATGGAGAAGATTGGGAGCTTCTGGCTCTCTACCAGCGTATTGAACAGGTCAATCATCGGAATACCGGTACGAATCATATTCTTTGGAAGAATACGTTTCGACGGGTTGAAGGATGGACCACCGATTGGAATCATGTTCTCCGTCAGAGCCGGACCGTTATCTCTCGGAACCCCGGCACCATCGAAGATTCTTCCCAGAAGATTATCCGAGAAGGATACCATCATTGGCTTGTCGAGGAAACGAACCTCGTCGCTGGTTCCAACGCCCTGGGCACCTGCAAATACCTGCAGGGACACCAGATCCTTGTCCAACTTAATGACTGTCGCATAACTGTCACCAACAAGAGCCAGGTCTCCGTATTTAACACCTTCCGCTCTTACCGTAACTACGTTACCGACAATAGATTCAATTTTCGTATATACTTTCTGCATCTTATTGCCTCCTAGTTAACCGCTTTAGCGAGGTAGAAATCTGTAACCTTCTGCTTCTGTGCCTCGAATTCCGGTGTTCCGAAGACGGTTCCATGCCAATCAAGGAATTCCTGTCTAAGCTGATTGAAGAAAGATCTGATTTCCTTCTTATCCTGCAAATCATAGGTTTTATTAATTACATCATACATCACATCGAATTCCATACGCTGTCTTTCCGGTGAGCATGCTGCATCGATTTCGTCGAAGGAGTTCTGCTGTAGGTATACCGCATCCAACAATTCACCTTTCTGATAGAATGTGTAATCCTCTGCGGACGTACCCTCTTCGCCGACAACCTTCATCATCTGGTTCACTTCAATGCTCTTTCTGAGGATAGAACGCGCCTGCTCTACTCGATCCATATCTACTACACCCGTGTACTTGGACCAAGAATCGATTGGATGAATTGCCGGATACTTACGTGCATCCGAACGCTCTCTCGTCAGACCGTGGAACGCACCAACTACTTTCAGCGTAGCCTGAGTTACCGGTTCTTCAAAGTTACCGCCAGCCGGGGATACTGAACCACCAATTGTAACGGAAGCAATTCGTCCATCGTTCAGTCTAACTTTTCCGGCTCTTTCATAGAATGCAGCAATTGTGGACTCCAGGTATGCCGGGAATGCCTCTTCTCCTGGAATTTCTTCCAGACGACCGGACATTTCTCTCATGGCCTGTGCCCAACGGCTGGTGGAGTCGGCAAGAAGCAGAACGTCCAGACCCATCTGTCTGTAATACTCTGCAAGTGTAACTGCAGTATAGCAAGATGCTTCTCTGGCAGCTACCGGCATGGAGGATGTGTTACAAATAATGATTGTTCTCTCCATCATGGAACGACCAGTCTTCGGGTCTTCCAATTCTGGGAACTCCTTCAGGATTTCTACAACCTCTCCGGCACGCTCTCCGCATGCTGCCACGATAACTACATCGGCCTCGCCGTTCTTCGCTTCACTATGCTGAAGCACGGTCTTTCCGGCACCGAACGGTCCCGGAATACAGAATGTTCCGCCTTTGGCAACCGGAAGGAATGTGTCGATAGCACGGAGCTGTGTTACCAGTGGTTCATCCGGACGAAGTCTTTCTTTGTAACATTTGTTCGCCTGTTTGATTGGCTGTGTAATTACCATGCTCAGGTTCTTTTCTTCCCCTTTGCTGTTCTCAATTACGCAGATTGTCGACCGAACATGGTGCATGCCCGGCTCAACGATGGATTTCACCTTCCAATCGGTTCCCTTCAATGTGAAGGGTGCCATAATCTGGTTGGTGAACTGGAATTCAGGTACACTACCGATAATCGTTCCTGCTTCTACTGGATCTCCTACTTTTACACAAGGAGTGAAGTCCCATTCTCTGTCTGGGATTGGATCAAGGTATACACCTCTTTCCAAAAAGAAGCCACATTTCTCCGCTAATTCCGGCAGTGGATTCTGAAGACCATCGAATACCTGCGTCAAGAGTCCCGGTCCTAGCTCAACGCTCATCAGCTCTCCTGTAAATTCTACAGGATCACCGACTTTGATACCATTGGACATCTCGTAAATCTGCATGCTGGCAATTCCGTTATTGATACGAATAACCTCGCCCTTGAGACGCTTTCCGTCAACAAGGATATAGGCTACCTCGTTCTTACGTACGGCACTTTCAAATTTGACATTTGCAAGGTTGCCGTTAATGCCAGTGACATAACCTTTTACTGTTTCCATTTGCATATCTCCTGTTATAAGTTATAAACGCTCTGTTGTACATTATCGAAGAGTCGTTTGAACTCTGCCTCTCCTTTTTCCTTGACAAAGCAACGCTGGCGCTCCAATAATTTTAGTTTAATCGCATATCCGAATAAGCACACATCATCAAAGTAATGACCGCTTGTGTAGCCATCCAATGCATCAAACTGATGCGCCAGAAGAAGCTTCTCACCTTCCAGCGGATTCTTTGCCGAGATTGCAGCCTGCGCAATCCGTGTGTTTTCCGAATCCTTCTCATATTCAACCTGATAGGACTTTCCAAGAGCGGCACTTCTTTGAGC
>JBNMGJ010000101.1:0-6417 GCA_050872185.1 Mogibacterium sp. | reverse complement strand
GTATCAACAACAAAATCAAGACTCTTCGCAGACAGGGATACGGCTATCCTGACGATGAATATTTCTTCCTGAAGTTATTCGATATCAGTCGAAGGAACTATGTCCGAAATCCCAAATCCCACAAAATTTGTGATTGAGCCTTTTTTTTCAATATTAAATCTATCGGTAATTTAAATGAGACTGAATTCAAATATCTGTAAAATTTATTGGATTGTTAGCGACTTGTAGTATAGTGAATTTATACCTATCTTACCTAATGGAATGTGATAAAGTATTACAACGAGTAGAGTATTAAGGAAAGGACAGAGCGAATGAGTCCTATAGAGTACAGGATTAGTATAAAAAGCGTAGTAGTCAAAAACTACTACGCAAAAAAGTGTATTGGGGGGTACCTACTTCACCAGATTCGGCACCAGGCCAGAGAAATCCAGAGTGGCGAAGTAATCCTTCGGCGTCTCTGCACGGCGAATCAACTGGAAAGTGCCATCCTCGTGCAGTAGAATTTCCGCAGAGCGGAGCTTTCCGTTGTACTGGTAGCCCATAGAGTGGCCGTGGGCACCGGTGTCGTGGATGAAGAGGTAATCTCCCAGGCCGATTTTCGGAAGCTCTCGGTCAATGGCGAATTTGTCGCTGTTCTCGCAGAGGGATCCGGTAACGTCGTAGACCTGCTCCCTTGGGGCGTTTTCCTTCCCCAGCACGGTGATGTGATGGTATGCTCCGTACATCATCGGGCGCATCAGGTTGGCGGCGCAGGCATCGCAGCCGATGTATTCTTTGTAGGTGTGTTTCTCGTGGATGACCTTCGTAATCAGTGCACCGTAAGGCCCCATCATAAAGCGGCCCATTTCGGTAAAGATCCGGACATCATCCATACCCGCCGGAACCAGAACAGCTTCGTAAGCCTGACGAACTCCTTCTCCAATAGCCTGGATGTCGTTGGGTTCCTGATCTTCGGTGTAAGGAATGCCTACGCCGCCAGACAGGTTGATGAAGTCGATGTGAACACCGGTTTCCCGGTGCAAACGAACCGCCAGCTCGAAGAGGATGCGCGCCAGTTTCGGGTAATATTCGTTGGTCACCGTGTTGCTAGCCAGGAAGGCGTGGATGCCGAAGTGCTTGGCCCCCTTGGCGGACAGAATTCGGAATGCTTCTGTCATCTGTGCTTCGGTCATTCCGTATTTGGAATCCCCCGGATTATCCATGATTCCGTTACTCAGTTCGAAGATTCCGCCAGGATTGAACCGGCAGCAGATGGTCTCCGGAATGTGTCCCAGGCTCCGTTCCAGAAGTTCCACGTCGGTAAAATCATCTAGATTAATGATTCCATCTACCGATTCGGCATATTGATACTCGGCCTCCTGGGTGCAATTGGCAGAGAACATAATGTCTCCCTTGCCGAATCCCAGCTCATGGGCCAGCATCAGCTCGGTAATAGAGGAGCAGTCGCAACCGCAACCGTATTCCTTCAGGATGTTCAGAAGGTACGGGTTCGGATTGGCCTTCACCGCAAAGTATTCTTTGAATCCTGGATTCCAGGCAAAAGCCTTCCGGACGGCTTCGGCGTTTCGGCGAATGCCCCCTTCATCGTAGAGGTGGAATGGGGTGGGGAACTCCGAAGCAATTTCCTCAATCTTTTTTTTCGTTACAAATGGTTTCTTCATTATATCTCTATCTCCCTTGTATTATACCCTTTCGTTATACCAGACGGGTGGTCCACTCGGAACAGTCGATGACACGGGTGGCCAACCCCTCGTAGAATTCCGGTTCGTGGCATACCATGAGGATGCTTCCGTTGTATTCCAGCAGTGCTCGCTTCAGTTCCTCTTTGGCATCCACGTCCAGGTGATTCGTCGGCTCGTCCAGAACCAGAATATTAGAATCCCGGTTCATCAGCTTGCACAGCCGAACTTTGGCTTGTTCGCCACCGGAGAGAACCTTGACCCGGCTTTCAATGTGTTGGGAGGTGAGACCGCACCGAGCCAGTGCCGCTCGAACTTCCCGCTGATCCCAGGATGGGAATTCAGTCCAGATTTCCTCAATGCAGGTGGTTTCCACGTCCTGGCTCATTTCCTGCTCGAAGTATCCGATTTGCATGTAAGGATCCTTCTCAATGGTACCGCTGAGAGGTGGAATCAATCCCAATAGGCTCTTCAGCAGGGTGGTCTTTCCGATGCCGTTGGCGCCGGTGAGAAGCAGCTTTTCTTTCCGTTCCATGACGAAGTCCAGTGGTTTCGAAAGAGGTTCGTCGTAACCGATGACCAAGCCTTTGGTTTCAAAGAGGATGCGCCCCGGTGTGCGGCCCAGATGGAAATCGAATTCTGGTTTAATTCGTTCCACCTGCTTTTCAATCAGATCCATGTTATCCAGTTTCTTCTGTCGGGACATGGCCATGTTTCGGGTGGAAACCCGGGCTTTGTTCCGAGCTACGAAGTCCTTGAGCCGGGCGATTTCCTGCTGTTGCTTCTGGTATGCCGCCTCGTGCTGGGCTTGCCGCATCCGGTACACTTCCATGAAGTCGTCGTAATCTCCCACATATCGTGTAATCTGATGGTTGTCCATGTGGTAAATCAGGTTCACTACACTGTTCAGGAAAGGCACATCGTGGGAAATCAGGATAAAAGCATTCTCGTAGTTCTCCAGATACCGCTGAAGCCATACGATGTGTTCCTGATCCAGGTAGTTGGTGGGTTCGTCCAGGAGAAGAATTTCCGGCTTCTCTAGAAGAAGCTTCGCCAGCAGCACCTTGGTACGCTGCCCGCCGGAAAGTTCTGTCACATCTCGGTCCAGCCCCAGGTCTGTCAGCCCCAGCGCCCGGGCTACTTCCTCAATCTTGGCATCAATCATGTAGAAGTCGTGGGCGGTGAGAAGATCCTGTAAGGTGCCGGCCTCTTCCATTCTGGCGTTCATGGTTTTATCATCGATATCCGGATCTCCCATGGACATGTACAGGTCGTTCATTTCCTGTTCCATGGCGAAGAGATAGTCGAAGGCGGAGCGGAGAACATCTCGGATGGACTGTCCCTTGGTGAGGACGGTGTGCTGATCCAAGTATCCGGCCCGAACTCTCTTGGACCATTCCACCTTTCCTTCGTCTGGCTGAAGTTTTCCAGTGATGATGTTCATAAAAGTAGATTTTCCCTCGCCGTTGGCGCCCACTAGTCCGATGTGTTCACCGGCCAGGAGGCGGAAAGACACGTCATCGAAAATCTGGCGGTCGCCGAATCCGTGGGTCAGGTGTTCTACGGTCAGAATGCTCATATAGTATAAAGTTCCTTTCTTGTCGATATTGCGTAGTATCTATATATAATCCTTATCATTATATATGAAGAAAGGATGGAAATACAAGACGCGAAAAAGGAGCACCACAGGGATGCTCCTTTCCGCATAATCTAAATCCGAGGTTATTCTCCCAGGTATTCTGAGATGGACTTCAGGTTCATGAAGTTCTGAAGGTAACTCTGGGTACCGGTCTTGGCATCCGTTCCAGACATGTTGAAACCGCCGAATGGGTGCTGAAGGACGACGGCAGCGGTGGATTTCCGGTTGAAGTACAGGTTTCCCACCTGGAATTCCTCCTTTGCTTTCATAATGTGTTCTCGGGTTTCGCTGTACACGGAACCGGTAAGACCGTATTCCGTCTGGTTGGCAATATCCAGAGCTTCATCAAAGGAATCTACCTTAATAACGGCGAGAACTGGTCCGAAGATTTCCTCGTTGGCAATTCGGTCCGTTCTCTTAATATCCCGAATTACGGTAGGCTCGATGAAATATCCCTTCTCATCGCTGTAATTGCCACCGAATGCAACGGTTCCTTCCTGGCGGCCGATTTCAATATAAGAGGTGATTTTGTCGTAAGCAGACTGACTGCTAACCGGACCCATCCCGCAGTTATTCTCACCGGCACCTAGCTGATCCGCCATCTTCTTGGCTTCCTTTGATACGGCCTCCACGAATTCATCGTATACATCAGAGAGAACCAGTGCTCTGGAGCAAGCGGAACACTTCTGGCCCTGGAAGGTGAATGCGGAGCTAGCAACGCCGGAAGCGGCGGAGGCGATATCGGCAGAGGAATCGACGATGATTGCATTCTTTCCGCCCATCTCAGCAACCACTCTCTTGAGCCATTTCTGTCCCGGCTGGACCTTCGCTGCCTTCTCGTAGATGCCGCAGCCCACTTCCTTGGAGCCAGTGAAGTTGATGAAGCGAATGAGCGGGTGCTCTACCAGCAAATCGCCAATATCGGAACCGGAACCTGGAATGAAGTTAATGACACCATCTGGAATGCCAGCTTTCTCGCAGAGTTCGACGAACTTATAAGCCACCAACGGGGTATTGGATGCAGGTTTGCAAACCAAGGTGTTTCCAGTGATTACAGCGGATGCAATCATTCCACCGAAGAGAGATACTGGGAAGTTCCATGGGGAGATGGCAGCACCGACGCCGATTGGAATATAGATGCATTTGTTGTATTCCTCTGTGGGAACTAGGGTGAGTCCCTGTTCCATATTCTTCATATGATATACATAGGAATTGATGAAATCCAGCTGCTCGCAGAGCTCACCATCTGCCTCGCTCCAGTTCTTTCCACTTTCCAGAACGTTCCATGCATCGATGTAGAAGCGATGATCCATGAGAAGTTGCGCTAACTTGCGCATGCAACGGATTCTCTCTTCGGCCGGAGTCCGGCTCCAGGACTTGAAAGTCTCATGGGCGGTTTCGATGGCTTGGTTCACCAAATCCTTGTCTGCAGAGCAAGTGTAACCCAAGACTTCCTTGGTAGCTGGGTTCAGAGAGGCAATTCGCTTCTCTGTCGTAATTCGCTTACCACCGATAATCAGAGGAAATGTGCTGCCAATTTCTGCGCGAACCTGCTGAAATGCGGCTTCCATCTTCGATTTGTTTTCTTCCAGAGAGAAATCCAGCTCCTTTGCATTCACAAAACCTTCTAACATTGTGTACCTCCTGTTCTGTTAATACCTTGTGTAACCTTTCCTTTAAATGTTATGCATAATGAATGAACGATGATAGACCGGGAACTATACTAGTTATAGACTACGGTCTACCAACAATGAGATTGTATACATGAATACTTGTATTGTCAACAAAAGCTACATAAAAATTTCTTCAAATTAGTGAAAAAATCTAAAAATATGTGTTATAATGACATCTACCTTATGAAAACAAACGAAATATGGAGATGGTTGAAACAAAATGTATACAATAAAAGAAAGCGATACTGGAAAGAAAGAAAAGATAACACATTCGGAGCAGAAACCGAAAACTGCTCTAGTGTTGGAAGGCGGTGCCATGCGGGGGATTTTCAGCGCGGGAGTTCTGGATGTGATGATGGAGAACGGCATTGAGTTCGATGCGGTGATTGGCGTATCCGCGGGAGCGGCCTTCGGTTGCAATTACAAATCCCATCAACCGGGAAGAGTCATCCGCTATAACATGCGTTTTGCCAAGGAATGGAAGTATTGCAGTCTGAGATCTCTTCTTCTGACAGGGGATATGTACGGTGCGAAATACTGCTATCATACTCCGCCGAAGAAGCTTGATGTTATGGATAAGAAGACTTATGACAGCGATCCTAGCAAGTTCATCGTGGTTTGCACCGATGTGACCACGGGTAAGCCGGTGTATCGTGAACTTCCTGAACTGAATGATTCTGCCCTGGAGTGGGTGCGGGCCAGTGCTTCCATGCCAATCGTATCTCGGGTGGTACATGTGGATGGGTATCGCCTTCTGGACGGCGGCATTAGCGATTCTATTCCGGTGCAGTATGCTCAGAATCAGGGATATGACCGAATTGTTACCATCCTAACTCAGCCCAAGGATTACGTGAAGAAACCCATTGGACATGACCGGACCTACGGACTGCTGCTTCACAAGTACCCGAGAGTAGCGGCCAGTCTTCGGCATCGTCACATCATGTACAACCGAGAGAAGAAGAGAGTCCATACTTTGGACGCAAAGGGCGTGATTTGCGCCGTCTATCCAAAGAAGCCTCTTTCTATCAGCCGAACCGAACACGATATCCGGAAGATTGAGAAAACCTATCAGGAAGGTCGGAAACGGGGAAAGGAAATGCTACCAAAGATTCGAGAATATCTGGGACAGTAAGAATATAAGCACGGGAATCGAACCAAAAACGAGAGACGGAAATGCAGACAATTGCATTTCCGTCTCTCGCTCTTATATGTGACCGGATTACTCCGATTTGTCTAAGTATTTCTTTTCACGGCTAAATCCTCGTCCGGTAACGCTGCTGACCTTGCTCAGGACAATGAAAGCATTCGGATCAATATCGTGAACCAGCTTTTCTGTCTTGTACAGTTCTCTCGGTGAGATGACACAGGAAATCACATCAGTTTCGATGCCCAGGTAGCCGGTCTTTCCGTGAAGCAATGTGACCCC
>JBNMGJ010000159.1:0-4353 GCA_050872185.1 Mogibacterium sp. | reverse complement strand
TCTGCTTTTCGGTGACGACAAGATAGAATTATACGCACTTTCTCGGCACTTGTCAACAATTTTTTTAATTTTTTCGGATTTTTTATTTCATCCGAATTCTCTTACTAGAACTCCACAAAGACGCTAGTTTTACGGTCTTCTTTCCCACTTTTACATTCCGATAAGTTCTTACTCTTATATAGTAGTTCTTCTTTCGGCTTAGCTTCTTTACAGTCTTGCTGGTCACTTTGTTCTTTCCAATGGTGACCGTCTTTACGCCCTTGCGGAATTTCTTATCCTTACTGTACTGAATCTGGTATCCGGAGGACTGAGTCTTCTGCGTCTTCCATTTTACCGTAAAGGACTTCTTTCCACCCTTAACGGATTGAACCTTCGTTCCTTTCGGGAGAATCTGGAAGGTTCTGCTTATTCTACCCGTGTAGTCTCCCCGAAGGGTGATGGTACAGGTATAGATTCCCACGGACTTGCATCCGGAGGAGTAAGTCAGGGTGTAATCCTTCGAGGTGAGCTTCGTCCCTTTGGCGTTCGTTACCGTCACCGATGGTCGCTGCACCTTTCCGTTGTAGATGTAGGATGTGCGGGTGAGTTTCACCTGCTTTGCGGTGATTTCTTCCTTCTTCGGCGGTTCGACTTCGCTCTTCTTCGGCTGGACGGTCACGGTTTTCTCGTAATCAATACCCGGATCCTTTCCGCCGATGGTCTGGAAATACCACGTGTTTCCATCCTTCGCCGTGGTAACGTGAATCGGTGTCATCTCCAGGGTTTCCTGCACGCAGGCCCGGATTTCCCATGTGGTGCCCAGGCTCCATCCTGGAGACACCGGAATGTACGCCACTCCCGTACCTGCATCAGACCACTCGTTCCAGGCCCGGCTCGGGTTCTTCGGGTCCCTAATCTGGAACTTGAAGGCGCGGCCGATATGCTTTCCATTCTGATCTCGAACCGTCAGCTTGATGGTGGTGAGATGGTCGGCTTTCTTCAGGTTGTTCAAGGCACTTTCTACTTTCTTCTTTGCGTCCTGAAGCTGTTTTACCGTTCCGGATTCTTCTTTTACCATCTTCTCTGCTGCGGTAAAAGCATCTTCGTATGCCTTCCAGGTTTCCGGTGTGTACCGGAAGCTTTCCTTCATATTGGCCTTCTTATCGGACTGTTCCAGGGCAGCCTTCAGCTCTGTTCGAGCCGCGTCGTCACCGTCTTCCTGGATGACGAACTTCAGTTTCTCCAGTCCGGTGGCCTGGACTCCGTTGATGGTTTCGGTTACCCGTGTCGGTCCTCCGCTGCCGCCGTAGGTAACAGTATAGGTAATCTTGTCCGGACTGGACTTCAGGCTGGAATCCTCCGGGTATACGGTGATGCTATCATAGGTGGCATCCATGGATTCGTGCTTCAGCGTCAGCACACCCTCTTCGTCCGTGGTGACGGTTTCCTTATCATCCACATATTGGGTTTTCTTCTCTTTAATGAAGGAAACGCCTTCCAGCGGTGCGCCCTTTCTGTTCACCACCTTGATTTCCAGGCGGTCCAGCACCGGTGTCTTGGACCCGGTGTTCTCGTACTGCGGGTAAGAGTCGGGAGTTTCCCCCTTCTGTACTTTCTCCATGTTGCTCTTGACGGCCTGGATTTTGCCGGAATCGATGTAGCTCTTCTGGTCCTCGGAAAGGTCTGCATAGGCGGCGAGAGCTCTTTTTACCGCGGTTAAATCCGAGGAGGTCATATTGCTAATGCTGAACTCCTCCATTAACTTGTTCACACCGATGGCTGCAAAGAGATTCTCTTTGTCCTGGGCACTGAACTGGGTCGGCAGATAGGTGGCCTCCTCGTCCAGAGAGGTCAGCTCTGCCAGTGGGTGGATATCCGCAATGCCGGAAATACCCACCAGGCTCAGGCGCTGCAGGGACTTAAGGGCTGCCAGCGGTGATATATCCTCCAGGTTCTTGTTGTCCGACAGATCCAGAGACGTTAAGTTTCCCAGCTTGCTCATGTCCGCCGGAAGGGCCTTGATGTTGTTGCCGGACAGATCCAGAGAGCGGAGCTTGGTCAGATTCATCAGGTAATCCAGGTTCTCGATTCGATTGTTCGATAATGTGAGCTGCGCCAGTTTCTTCATGTTCTGAAGCGGTGTCACGTCCTGAATCTGATTACCGGACAAGTCCACCGTGGTCAGGTTGGTGAGATTTTGGATTGCGGACACATCCTCCAGGCCATCGCTCTTTAGAAAGAGCTGGTCCAGCTGAGTCAGGCCGGAGATTGGGGTCAGGTCCGAAATCTTCATGCCCTTCTTGTTGGTGGTGTACCCGATATCGATTTGCTTGGCCGAGGTGGCGTACTGGAGGCCTTCCAGGCTGGTGACATACCACGGCATGGTCCAGTCCCCAAAGTTCTCCGGATGGGCGCTCTGCTCGTAGGAAATGTACTGGACGTAGGAAGAACCCACGTCCTCCTTAGTCAGCTTTTTCTTCTCGCCGGTGCACTGCATGGCGGCGCGGATGGCCCAGTGCAGAGCGGGATCCTGAATCACGTCGTCCTTCTCTGGGTAGAACACGTCCACCTCTTCCAGGCCCCCGCAGTTCACACCAGCAGCGTAAATATTTCCAGTTGTCAGGATCATCGTCAGCATCAGCATGGCGATGATGGTAAGTATTCCTTTCTTTCTTCTCATTTCCCCTCCTGGCACAAGAGGGCAGAAGCTTCCGCCTCCGCCCTCTTATAGGAATATTCTGTAAAAATTACTTCGTTGTGACTTTCTTTACCGAAGACCAATTTGAGTAGTTCTTTACGCCCTTAACGGTCTTGTAGGTGCGGACTCTTACATAGTAGGTCTTCTTCTTACCCAGCTTTGTAACCTTCTTCGTATTGGACTTGTAGCCCTTCGCGAACTTGGAGTGAGTCTTGCTTGCAGCGAACTTCTTGGAAGTGCTGTACTGCACCTGATATCCGGTAATCTGTGGTCCCTTGCGGAGCCACTTTGCAGTGAACGCCTTCTTGCCCTTCTTGAGAGACTTCATCTGAGTCTTCTTCGGAAGGATGCGGAAGGTTGCCTTCACGGTGTTCTTCTCGCCGTTCTTCAGCGTAACGGTTACGGTGTACTTGCCAACTTTCTTTCTGCCTGCAGCGTACTTTACAGTGTACTCATTGGCAGCAATCTTCTTTCCTGCAGTATCCTTCACGGTAACGGACGGCTTCTTTGCCTTTCCGTTGTAGGTGTATACGGTTTTGCTCAGGCTAACGGATGCAATCTTCTTTGTTGCAGCCGGCTTAGCTGGCTCTGCAGGCTTCTCCGGTTCTGCCGGCTTCTCTACCTTAACCAGCGCTGCTACTGCCTTGTTCAGGGCATCGGTTGCAGCATCTACCTTGGACTGGAATCCGCCAGCAATGGCTTCCTCCAATGCGGCCTTCGCATCTTCTACGGCCTTCCAGGAATCTGCGGTGTAGTCATCCTTGTTCAGCTTGGATGCAGCCTCGGTGGCCTTGTCTGCTTCTGCCTTGTTCAGGTCTGCTTTTACCAGATCCTTCATGGCCTCGTCCAGAACATCGGTTGCAGCATCTACCTTGGACTGAAGTCCGCCTACGATAGCTGCTTCCAGTGCGGCCTTCGCATCTTCTACAGCCTTCCAAGAGTCTGCGGTGTAGTCCACCCTGTTCAGCTTGGATGCAGCCTCGATTGCCTCGGTTGTGTCATTCTTTTCAAGTTCTTCTTTTACAAGCTTCGATACGGCATCCTCCAGCTTGCTTGCAGCATCGTCTACATCTTCTTTGTTGACGAAGTCATTTCTGTATACGCTGTTTGCCTTATCCAGTGCCTGTGCATAGGTGTTCCAAGAATCCTTGGTGTAGTCGGTCTCGACCAGAGCCAGTGCTTCCACCTTGTCCAGTGCGGTCTTGAGAACGCTCTTGTCCACTTTCTTGTGGAGGATGAAGCTCAGTTCGTCACCGGTAAGGTCTTTGCCGTTAATCTGGTAGAGCTCACCCGATGCATTGGTTGTAAGCTTGTACTCATCGTTGCTTGCCCACTCATCGCTGGACTTCAGGCTTACAGTGATGGTATTGTCGAAATCCTCAGAGCTGTTCAGCTCGTACTCGATGACACCCTTCTCGTTGCTGGTGATTTCGTGAGTACCTACTCCTGGAACCTTTACTTCAAAGACTTTTCCGTCAAGCGGATTGCCGTCCTTGTCCACAACCTTGGCGCGGAAGTGGGTGGAATCGCATACCACCTTCGCTTCTACGGTGCCACCGGCCTTTACCACGAATACCACTTCGTCGGCATCGGCCAGAGCTTTGCCGTCTACGGTTGTGATTTTTGATGATCCATACGTATTGTCAGTTTTAACTGTATGTGTATCCGCTGAATAC
>JBNMGJ010000061.1:0-9489 GCA_050872185.1 Mogibacterium sp. | reverse complement strand
ATTGCGTGGCGCCCGCGGGCCGGTTTTCCCAAGTCGGGGCGCCAACGACAGGCGGAACGCGTGGCGCCCGCGGGCCGGTTTTCCCAATCGGGCGCCACCGGCAGGCGGAACGCGTGGCGCCCGCGGGCCGATTTTCCCAATCGGGCGCCAACGGCAGGCGGAACGCGTGGCGCCCGCGGGACGGTTTTCTCAATCGGGCGCCAACGGCAGGCTAAACGCGTGGCGCCCGCGACCCGGTTTTCCCAGTCGGGCGCCAACGACAGGCAAAGTGTGTGGCGCCCGCGCACAGCAATTCGGTTGGCGCCCAGCTCTGCACATACGAAACCAGACCCCGGGAGAGGTGCACTCACCGCTCCCAGGGTCTGGTCTTTCGATTCTTCCCTATTTCTCGGGAATTTTACTGAATTGTATTCTCCACCAAGCGCTACACTTCTTCCCGTCTACGTTTCTGCCAGAGTATCGGTGTCAGCGCACCTACTGCCAGAATCAGCATCAGCGTCCAGAGTGCTATCGGATTCATGTCGCCGGTTCCTGGTGTTCCCGGATTCGAAGGCTTCGTCGGCTTTACCGGCTTAACTGGTTTCTTCGGCTTGTGGGTATTCGTTATGACAAATCTCTTCTTCGCCGATCCCCTAATCTGGCTGGTGTAGCCTTCCACTGCGTTTTCTTGGATGGTGTATTCGATTTTCTCGCCATCTTTGTACATTGCAAGGTCGTCAAATACGCCCGCCCAATTGTTCTTTTTCGTCAGGGTCAGTGTCTTTCCGGTGTCCTGACCGTCTGCCAGGAGCTTCACTTCCACGCTCTTCGGGCGGATTTTATCTGCGTCCCCGCCGTCATTCCATTTCTTGACGACGAAGATGCTGGTCTTATCCGGTGCGTGGGTGTTAATCAAATCGTAACCATTGACCTGTGCCGCGTAATCCTTCACTGCGTCCTCAGTTACGGTGTAGATGTTCTCCATTCCGTGGTTGCTGTACTTGTCCAGGTCATCCCACTTGTAGCTCCAGTTATCTGCAGCAGTCACTTCCTTGGAGTCTATTTCGGTTCCGTTCTGATACAGCCGGACAGTAATGTGGTCTGGCCGCTTCCCGTCATTGTTGTTATCGTCGCTCCAAGTTTTCGTTCCTTCCACTGATGTTTTCTTCACTTCGTGGGTGTTCGTCACTTCGTAACCCTTCTCCGTAAGATTGCTGGTCTGACTTTCGTAGCCTTCCACCGCCTCCTCACGGATAGTGTACTTAATCTCACGGCCCTTGGTGTACTTGGTCAGATCCTTGAAAGCCCCTTCCCAGTTCATCTTTTCCGTAAGGGTTAAAATCTTGCCCGTATCCTCTCCGTCGGCATACAGGTGGAACTTCACGCTGTTCGGCCGGACACCGTCCTGGTCCCCGTTGTCAATCCACTTCTTGGCAACCGGCAGATCAATTTTTTCATTTGTGGCCGTATTGGTCAGGGTCGTCTTCCAATCCTGGGTCTCCGCACTACCGGTGTAGCCTTTGACCGCAACCTCTTCCGCCGTGTAATCGGCGCCCGCCGTCGGCAGGTCCTTCCAGGTATAGGTCCAGTTATTGGCCTCGTTCAGAACCACTTCATCGCCGTAGGCTTCTCCGTGATTCATCAGACGAACGGTAATGGATTCCGGTCTGTTGTTGTCGTTATCCCCTTTCCACTTCTTCGTAACGGTAAAGTCATAGGTCTTCACCGTGGAGTTATCAAAGCGCACCTGATCATACCCCTCTGGACTGGTTACCCGAGAAGTCATCAGATATCCGCTGTCTCCCTTCTGCACATCCACCTGAATGGTGAATACACGGGTGTCCAGCTTGTAATCATACGGTTTCACCACGGAAGTCTCCCGCACCTGGTAAAAGTAGGTTCCTTCCACCGGCCGTTTTCCGTAAGCAATCTTCCGGAATGTAATCTTACCGTCGGCATCGTTCTTTGCTGTGTCCTCGTATCCGTTCTCTACCTTGTTGCCCTTCGCATCCACCTGAGTGATGGTGAACTGGAACAGGCCGGCTTTGTTGCAAAGCTCTCCGTCCAGATACTTATAGGCCACCGGTGTGAATTCCGGTGCGCGCGTGGACTTGATGTATCCGTACTGGTGTACGGCTTCCTGACTGCCCATATCATCGGTTTTCGCATCTTTGATGACTTTCCCATCCACCTTGAGTTCCGCTCGGTTCGACAGGGAGTCCACACTGGCGCCGCATTCGGTGTCCAATGTCAGGTGGAATACTGGGAATCGCTTTGGTTCCAGTATGGTGATTATCACAGATGTTCCATTCCATTCGGCTTTGTATGCATCGCCTGGAATTTCGTCGCCGTAGGCATCCAGCAACTTCATGTCCGAAAGGTCTGGAATCAGCACTGGATTCAGCGCATCCAACACCGTAATCTCGCTCATCTTCTTCAGCTCGGCATCGCTATAGATGGTGCGGAGATCCACATCGAAATCCCATGTAATAATTGGATTTCCGTTCTCTGCCTTCTTCGATACCTTGCCTTCCTTGGCGAATATTTTCTTCACCTCTAAGCTGGAATCCGCACTATCTGATGCTTTGTATCCATCGTCAGAGGATACGTTCATCTTGTTGGAAAGGTCGATTTTCGTTCCTTCCGAACCACCGGCTGCCAGATATTCCTCTCGGTCCAGTTTGAGGGTATACGTTATTTCCACCTTGGTGTTCTTCGGCAGGGAATCGAAGGCCAGCTCGAAGGAATTCTCTTCCAGATTCAGCTTTGCGCCATCCGGCAGGTTATCCTTCGTATAGGTCTTGGCCTCGTCATTTCCAGTTTTGATCGTGACCTTGAAGTCCTGGATGTGCAGGGCTTTCTGAGCGGCTTTGTCGTCTTTCGCCACCGGCGTATCGGAGATGGTGAAGTTCTTCCGTCCCGCATTTCCGGTTCCCGCGGTTAGCTCATACTTGGCTTCTGCCGTGTCGTTTCCGGTGGAACCGCCTAGACCCATGTACTTCTTCTCCGCAGTGACCGGAACAATCGGTTCCAGCTTGGCATCTGCACTGGCAGATTCCTTCTTGTCCCCTCGCTCCAGGATTGCGCTGTTCTGAAGTTTCGCTTTGTCCGAAGCGCGGCCACCGTTCTGGATGTATTTATCCCGATCCAACTTGCTGATGTAGTATACGGAATAGCTCTGGCCGGCATCCAGTACAGTATTATCCTCTGTATTCTTGAGGGTCACCGTCAGGTTCACCCCATCGGTCTTAATCTCGAAGTTGCCTTCTTTCCAGCTGCCGTCCTTCACCTGACCGTTCTCGTAGATGACCTTGTTGCCCTTCCGAATGATGATGCTGTCCGGATCAATGTAAAGAGCCGACTCGGCCGCCTTCTGAATCCGTTCATCGTCGGTCTGCACGGAGATGTGGTCGGTGATGGTGAATTTTTTTACCGTACTGTATCCGGTATTGGCAGTTACACTCCAACCGGCACGGCCGCCACCGGAATCCTCCATGGTATTGGCTTTGGAAATTCCATCCTCCATGATTTCGATGCGATTTCCCACCTGCTCTTTCTCGGAAGAATGGCCGTTGCCCGCCTTGTTCCGAAGCTCGGTGGAAAGCTTGCAATCCGGATAGATGTCCTGGATCTCCTTGTAGAATCCTTCCCAATCCATGTCCACGTCGTAGGTCATGGCCAGATACTGGTTCTGCGCCAGCTTGTCAACCCGAAGGGTAAAGCCCGCGGTTCCGCCTTTCTCCAGCGGATTAGTGACAATTAGAATCTCGTGCTCCTTGCCATCGGCACCGGTGACTTTGTCCCGAATAACCTTCTCATTATCGCTGGCCTTAAAGACATCGTCAGAATGATACAGAAGTTCCGATTTCTTGAGATTCTTTCCATCTGGCTTGGTGTCCGTGTAGTAGACTTTCAGGTTCGTATAGGATGAATACTTCTCCAGCAGGTATGTTACCT
Source organism: Mogibacterium sp. (assembly GCA_050872185.1). GTDB lineage: Bacteria > Bacillota > Clostridia > Peptostreptococcales > Anaerovoracaceae > Mogibacterium_A. The sequence continues at coordinate 5,553 of JBNMGJ010000061.1, read as the reverse complement.
TGTTCTGGATTTCGGACTTCTCCGTATCGCTGGTAAGCTTGCTCAATTCCACCGTCTTGCCCGTCTTCGGGTCGGTGTAGCTGAAGTTCTTAAGCGCATAATGAGAAGCATCCTGTAGCTGCACCATTACATCCTCTTTGCCCTTGGTGCCGGTCCAGTCATACACCAACCAGCTGCTCCGATTGTTGCTCGGCTCTCCTGTCTTAATCTTATCCACCCGCTGTCCGGTTAGATAATCCGCTTTGACCCCTGCGCCGGAGTCCACCGTCAGGTCGATTTCGCCGCTTCTGGCGGTTCTGGTTACAGTGGCGTTCTTTCCGTAGACACTTCGAACCTTCGCCGCACTCATGGCCTTCATGGTCTGGGCGCTGGTTCCCGTATACGGAATGGTAGCACTGCCACCGTTGCTGATAGAAAGGCTGCCGCCGTGATACCATTCGCTTCTGCGGAATCCGCTTTCCTCGCTAAAAGCAAGTGTATACTCTATCCGGATTTCCGTTCCCGCCTTGACTTTCTTGCCATCTTCCCGGCGGACTTTGGTCTGGAATAATTCTCCTGGATGCGCACGATCCGATGGTGTCATTTCGAATCCGGTGTTCCAGCCCGATTCATCAGCACCTTCCCACTTTCCGTCCTTGATGCCGCCGGAGTAGACCTTTGTCTCCTTCTGACCCGGAGTCTTGGCGGTGATGGTCAAGTCCTTGATTTCCAGTGCTTTTGCCAGTGCCTTCATGGCCTCGGCATCCTTCTCAGTGTATTCTTTCGCGGAATTGCCTTCGCTACCGCTATCCTTGTAGCTCATCAGGTAATCCCTCATGGTAACGTATCTGGTGTCGGAATAGCCCACCAGAGAGGTGAGGCTGTATTTTCCCGCATAGCCCCCGTGATCTTCGTCCAGAACTGGCGTGTTTTCCACCGCTTTGTTGATGGAAAGGGAGGCCACCACTTTACGCTTCGCGTTATCGGATACCGGACGGTTCCCAGCGCTGGTCCAGGTTCCAGTTCCCGCACCGTTCTTCAGGTCCACGTTGTACACCGCATTGGTAGCTCCTGTCGCCTCTTCTGCAGCATCGCAGAACCCTTTCTGGTCGAATTCCGTCTTGTACCGTGTCACCATCTGGTAGGAATTCTTGATTCCTGGGATGGAGATATCAAATCCATCCTTCATGTTTCCCTTGTAAGTCACCGTTACCTTCAAGCCATTCGCCAGGTTGAAGGTCTCACTCTTGCTATCGGAATCGGCAATTTCCTGCAGCTTATCCTTTCCCACGGAGAAGAAGTCCCCGTTGGTTCCCGGACCGGAGCTAGATACTTTTAGCTCTGTCAATTTCACATACTGGGCCGGATTCACTCCGATGGATTTCCCGTCTTTGTCGGTGGCGGTAGCCTGGGTCATGTCATCATGCAGTGACCAGACGCCGCTGTAGAAGCCCTGATAAATCGTGCTCCATCCCAGAAGTCCGCTGCTCCAAGATTTCTGCTTGCCACCGGTAACTGCACTGGCAACGGTCCAGCTGTCCTCAATCATGGCAGTATCGTCGCTGTCGGTCTTGGTCTCCGATGCCGTGTGGGACTTGTACATCCGCGGATTGCTTGCGGATCCACTTGCCTTCAAATGGAACGGGCAGAAGGTTGCGGTGGAACTTCCCCACTCCGTCATATCGGAGTTTCGGGAGACTAATTCTGCCTCGCAATCAAAGTCCTCCGTGGTGCTGAAGTTGTCCTTCACCTCGGTAAAGAACCCGAACTTCACGCACTGCCCATCGTATTTGTATAAGTCGCTATAAGATCCCGAAACGCCCATATTGTTCGGCGCAGCACCACCTAGATGATATACAGTTCCGTTCGTATCGTCCAGTGTGGTTCCCGGATTGTTGTCCTTAATGGTCACCGGAGTATCCTGATTCACTTCCGTCTTGGTTGAACCGAAGATATTCCACTGCCCGTTCCGCTTATACACGATGCAACTAGACGGAATCATCTGTCCATCCACCTCCCGCCGAGGGTCTTTGATAAAAGAAGACTCTCCCAGCAGCAGCTTCTGGTTCGACGGAACCTTAATGTAGATATCGCTATTCCGCCAATCCCTCCAGTTCTCCGTATTTCCCTTGAACTCCCAGAAGATGGTTTTCTCATCTACCCAGTGCGGAGTTAATACTGCTGCCTGCTTGTGGCTGATGGTATAGGATTCACTGGTGGAATGGGCATCACTGAAAGTCGCCTGTTCTCCGTACACGGTGTTGGCCGAAAGCATGGTGTCCACTGCGTAACCGCTACCCTCCTGATCCGAGGCAATCACGGAACCGTGACTCTGGTGGAATTGGATATCCACATCCTGGCCTGGTGCGTTGAGTATGTACAGCTTCCAGGTGGCTGGTTTCGCGGTGGAAGTTTTGCCCGAGGCATCCTTTCCATCCATCTGAATGTTCTGATACCACCCATTGGAGGTGACCTGGCTTGCATTGTTATAAGTGTCCGGATCGATGAATACGTAGATGTACTTACCGTTCACCTTCTCCTTGCTCCGGTACAGCATCAGCTGGTCCTTGTAGTCCATGTTCTTAAAAATCTGCTTCATCTGGTACTGGAGTACCAAATCCGTCTGGCTCATACAGCTGCCAAAGTGCTGCCCCACGCCGCTCTGAACATCGCCATAGCTGAATAGGCCACAGAAGGTCCATTCCGTGGCACTTCCAATCTGGAACTTCTGGAAGGTTCCCCTCGATCCGGTCAATGCTTGATCTCTCATATGGAATCCAGCCATATTGGTGTAGTAATTGGCGCCGGTGGTATTCTGGTATTGATACTTTCCACTGGACCAGAATTCATGTTGTGGTGTGAACTCCAGGGAGTAGTAGTTACCCTTGTACTGGGAATTTCTCGCCGTAAAGGTCGTGTCAATATAAGCCGGATATCCCTCGTATTCCTTGTCTGCATGCACTGGACTTACGCGAAGTTTGCCGGATTCCGGCACGCCAAAGCCAATGCCATATCCATTGTAGGCCGAGAGAATTTCGCTATCATAATTGTCGGAATCGGTCAGAATCGCTTTCCCGGTGTATCCCTTTCCGGAAATGTTGTAGTTATCGTAGACTACAGTCGTAAAATTGAATTCGTAGCTTGCGATTCCCAGATCCAAGTCTGCAGGATTCTTAGTTCCGTTGCTGTTTCCGGCTTGACTCTTGTTGCTGGCCAGTGCCCCTAAATCAATGTACAGGGTGCGGGTCAAGAAACACTGCCCCGATCGCTCCACAACGCTGTTATCGTTATACGCATCACTTTCGTCCAAATAGGCGGTGCAGATGATGCCATCGCCATTCTCTGTCTGGGTTTTCGTCGGATTAAATGAACCCGAGGAATTGCCGCGGTAGAAAGCATACGTATTGGTCCCGATTCTCATGGCCTGCAAGGTATCGGTGTCCCCGTTCTTGTAGGTAATCTTAACCGAGGAAAGCCCCGCAACATCGCCGGAATCATTCCCCGCCTTGTTCGCCAGAAATCCAGTGCCTTCGTCCATCTTGACCCGAATCCGCTGGCTCTTCATCTTCTGATCCCCATCCTTGAGGGTCAGCTTCCAGTTGATGTACTCGCTTCCCTTCGCGGAACTGTTTGCACTTAAGCTCATAGAATCCTTCACCGTTGGGGTGGGCTTCACCGGTTCCGGTGTGGTGGTGAAAGTGATTTTACCACCCGGAACGAATTCCGCATCGTAGGTTGTGCCGTGTTTCAAATCGTTGGATACGGTAACGCCGTACTGGAAACTTCCGGAGATATCCAGTTCGTCTTCCACATCGCTAAAGTTCATCTGCAGCTGGTAGTGATTCTTTGCGCTGACATCGCCGGACGTGCTGTCTGTATCGTTATTTTCTTTTACATAAATTCCACCAGTACACTTCACGTCACCATCTCGGAAGAATGTCACTGGGGTGTCCGGATTGACTAATTTGTTACCCTTCGAGTCCTTCTCCATGGGAACCAGCTCGTCGGGAAGGTCCATGTAGTAGGTGGTGTCTTCCTGGACGCCTTTGTCGCCGTCATGTTCCTGGATTTCGGCAACGCGAAAACGGACGGTTAGGGATGCTCCTAGCTCCAGCGTTCCCCCTTCGCCGCCCTGGTCTTTGGCCCGGTAGTATTTGTTCTGTTCTTGTTTCGGATCGGTGGTATCCACAATCCGATGCTTGCTATCGTAGACGGTGACATAGCACTTTGCCGTGCCATCCTCATCCTTGCCGATGATGGTGGAAAGCTTCTCCATCTTGCGGGTTTCGGCTTTCGGTTGACTCTTGGAATCGGATGCATCTTCGCGATTCGCCGCGTTCGCATTATTGTCCGCCGCGTTGTTCGTTGCCTTGTTCGCTTCCGATGCGTTAGATGCATTTCCTGAATTCGCCGCTTTCGATTGCGCGGATGCACCGGATTCATTGGATGGGTCCGATTCCTTCCCCCCTTTTGAACCCGAGGCGGTTGAATCCGTTGCTGTTGAATCTTTCGCGCTAGAAGCGGCCGCCTTGTTTCCACTGCCTGAGTTGCCGGATGCCTCCTTCGCTCCGGTTTCTGTTTTCTCTCTCGAAACCTGTGTTGCGCTGGTATTCTTCGCACTTCCTGCCCCCGCAGAAGTGACGGCTGCGTATGTAGGAAGCATGTTTCCACATACCATCAGCACGGTGAGCACCAGGCTTGCCAGACTTCGAGTCCATTTTCTCTTGTCGCTACCCTTCATTGATGTCCCCCTTCACATCAGATTGTTCTTGCTATAATATTTCGTATTGTTTCGCATTGCTTTGCGATACCAATTAAAAATTGGTGTACTACGTTCATAATGCCACAAATATCTGGGATTTTGAAGGCGTTATTGGACATTTTTGGTCCAATGGATTGTATTTTTGACGTACAATCGGTTGGGGTGTATGGGAGTTGGCGTTGAGGGCATTGGTGGCGAGTTGGAATTGGGGGCGAGTTGGCGAAGTTTCGCCATTTCGCTCTGATTTTCGCCAATGGGCCGAGGCTGCAGTTGGCGAAGATTCGCCATTTCGCCCTGGTTTTCGCCATTTTGCCCTGGTTTTCGCCAACAGGCGGTGGATGCGGTTGGCGAAGTTTCGCCATTTCGCCCTGGTTTTCGCCAACAGGCGGTGGATGCGGTTGGCGAAGATTCGCCATTTCGCCCTGGTTTTCGCCAACAGGCGTTAAGAAAGGCCTGCCGGCCCCCCTTGATTCACGAAGGGCGCACGGTTTTCCGCGGGGATTCGTGAACCATAGCCTATCGCAAGGCCGGCCGGGCCCTCTTAGTTCACGAAGGGCGCCTGGCTTTCCTCAGGGATTCGTGAACCGCAGCCTATCGCAAGGCCGGCTGGGCTCTCTTGGTTCACGAAGGGCGCCCGATTTTCCTCAGGGATTCGTGAACCGTAGCCTATCGCAAGGCCGGCCGGGCACTCTTAGTTCACGAAGGGCGCATGGTTTTCCTCGGGGATTCGAGAACCCTAGCCTATCGCAAAGCCGGCCAGGCCCTTTCGACTAACGAAGTTCACCTTGGTTCTTACAGATTTTCGTTAACCT
>JBNMGJ010000268.1:0-1896 GCA_050872185.1 Mogibacterium sp. | reverse complement strand
GCTTGATTCATAACGTCTTAACTATCCTGTATTCAATCCACAATTCTGTCGATTTGGTTTTCCAAAAAGCAAAAAAATCTATTCTTTCAATTTATTATTTTACCACAAATCCAGATTGATTAATATCGGTTATTTTGATGGGAAGGTGAAGTTCGAAGGAAGAAGTTGGGCATCAAAAAGGAGGAACCCGAAAGTTCCCCCTTCATATTACATAACCTTGATTATTTTCTATCGTCACCCCGCCTCCTTCAGTTCGTCTCTTACGAACAAATCGTCCAATGGGATTTCGTAGATCTCCGCTAGAATTACCGCGTTGTCAATGGTGGGAAGATTCTCTCCCCGCTCCCATTTGTAGACAGACTGAGTCGACTGCAGGCCCACCGCATCCCGAATATAGTTCACGCTGTAGCCGTGTTCCTCACGAAGCTGAGTAAGCCGCTCTCCGGTTTTCTTCATGTTGATTGTCGGAATCTTTTTCATGGTGCTCTCCTTATAATTGTTCTTTCCGAATTGGGTTCTGTACCCTCTTCTGTATTATCTCTCTTTATGTTAGGCGAAAACTCATTCGTTGACAGACTGCACGTTCTCTTGACGAAAAGGACCTCTTTCTAGTCCACCCACTTCCGCCAGTTTTTCTTCCGGGGGCGGTCTTTCTCCGTCATGTAGTATCCGGATTTCGGCATGTTATAGTCTGAACTCCGCGTCTTCATGGCTTTCACCTGCTGTTCTCTTGTGATTACTCCGCAAATGGTATTTTCCTTCATTTTCTTGTTCGACATGATGTTTCTCCTTGTCTTATCTCTACGCTTCAATATCTTTCTTAATGATTGCAGTAACGGCAAATGTTGAAGTTTCATCTAACAGCAGTGGTCTGCCGTTGGGTAGACTTCCGGAAAATACACTATTGAAATTTTATCATTTTCCCAGGAAGTCATATATGAACCGGTAGTTTAATTTTCCTCGTAAGAGCTACGGTATGTTGCTCCCAACGACTGCAGCCTTGCGATTCGGTCGTCCTTCGCCGGATGGCTACTGGCTAGGCTGGCGAAAAGTCCTTTTACATGAGGTTCCGTGATGGTATCCAGAAGCAGGCACAACTCATTTCCGTAACCCAGCTGAAAAGAAAATTCATCGGCTTCGTACTCATTCTCACGACTGGACTTCATGACAAGCATCACTCCGATTTGGGTCCATACCCATGTGGCTCCTGCAATCAACGTTGTTTCCAGTGCATGTAAGATGGAATTCATCATAGATTCCGCCAATCCATCCGTTCCACCCAGGCATGGAAGGAACGCCGCTGTAATGATATGTGCAATGTCAAGAAATAACCGAATTCCCATAATTGTGGTGGTCACAATAAGATTTCCTACCGACACCACCAGAATCAAATCCGTATCCTTATGTGCCAGATGTCCAAGTTCATGGGCGAGAGTTGTCTTAATCTGTCCCTCTGGCATATGCAACATCCCCTTTGTTATGCAGATGGTCCGTCGTCCAGTTGCAAATGCATTCGGTTCCGAATCATCGTTCATATATAACTGAACATCATCTGGAATTGTTGGGTCTAGTGCTCTAGCTCGCTCGTAGACCTCCTGGAAAATCGGTTCGATCAAAGCACGATGCTCCTTTCTTTTAATTTCCCGACACCCAGTCTGCCGTCTCAGAATCCATTCACCCACCGGCGAAAGTGCAACCGCAAGAGAGATTCCGTACAGCACAATGCCGATGATCAAACAAATCCAGAATGGCACCACCCCGCCACTAAAGAGCATCCAGGAAATTCCGCCAATGACGAAAATGTTCAGCACCAGATAAATCAGCACGGAAACGTTGGACTTACGGATTATTCTTTTATAAAAATCGATGATATACATAAAGCATCCTCCTAATAAT
>JBNMGJ010000105.1:0-6307 GCA_050872185.1 Mogibacterium sp. | reverse complement strand
TAAAAGCTAAATTCGCTTAATCGTTCCTTCAAATCACTTAATCGTTCCATCAGTGCTTTTCCTTTGCTCTGCTTCATTGGTATTAATGTATTCAAGAATTTTTTGGTGAACGATGCACCATTTCTGCCCTATCGTTCAACCATCTCTACGTATGTTATATCATAATATGACCGTTAGTTCCAACAGTTTTTTCTTGATAATCTGGTTCACCCGTTACAAATAATATGTTTTCGTACTGCTTTTCCGTTAACCGAAGGAGGCGCACCGTTCCGGTTTTCGGTGCGACCTCTTGAATTCTTCGGTAATGTTTCTCCGCAGCTTTTCTGTTCTGAACGATTCGCATGAACACCTCCGGAGCAATGCGAATATATCCGTCCTTCACCAGAAAATGACGCAATCGAGTATATTCCGTTTTCGTTCCCCATTTATTGGTAGGACTCAATATTGCAAGCAATCTCATTCTGTTATTTCTTTCATTTCTTCAACTGGTATAACGGTCGGAAGCTTCAATTCTTCCATCCCGTTTTCCATTATTACTCTCTTCAAGCTTTCTGCCACCAAGTCGATGGAGGCCATCACTGTCACCTTCATACCGTCCACAATGCAAGCATTATGGAGAACATTCGCCAAATAGCGACGTTCGGTCTTCGTGAGAATCACATTGGATCCAATCACTTCATGTGCCGCCAAGTCCACAATGGGACGGTAAGGTTCAATCAAATCATCTGCCAGATTGAATGCGTTCAGCTGACTGTCGTGGTGGATTCCGAATGTCGGATGGAATCCCGTTGCAACCAATTTTCTTGCGATGGCACTCCGGACGACAGCATACCCATAATTCAAACGGCTATTCACCGGATCATCTGTCCTTCGGTTCAGCCCTTCATGGTAGAATGAGAAGTAATCTTTTGCAGCGAGAGATTCACTATGATCTACATTCCATTCTGCTATATTCTCCGCATATTCCGCAATTTTCTCCGAACCATCCTTTCCCATAATAGACAGTGCTTTACTCTGGTTACTGATTTTCTTCCGAATAATCTGAACCCACAGATTCAAGTACTTCTCCCGCGATGTACTCACTTGCAGATGCATCAACCGAGACTGCCTTGAATGCCCTTCGAAAGGAAGGACGATAGCAGTGGGAAGGTATCGGTCATCTAATGTCATCACAGAAACTTTGTTTTGGCTTAATATAGATAAATCCATGGTAGACAATCGTATATTTGCACCATGCACCATAATCTGATTCAAATCCTCGATAGGAATCGTTATGACCCCTTCTTTCGTCTTGACTTCCAACTGTCCTTCCCGTATATGTATTTCCGCTTCCCGGCTAATTTCTAGCGTTCGAAATCCCATACTTTCCTACTCCGCATCCACCGGAATGAATTCCATCTTCGTCACGTCAAATAGACCCATATCGGTAAGTTTCAACTCTGGAATCACCGCCAGAGACATAAAGCACAGGGTCATCACCGGCTCCACCTCTCTGTGAATCCCCAGCTCCTGGTAGGCTTTCTCGTGGATGTCCGACAGTCGCTGCTCCACCCATTCACCGCTTTGGTCGCTCATGAGTCCAGCAATCGGCATCGGCATCTGTTCGATGATCTTCCCGTCTTTGACCAGAACAATTCCGCCTTCCTGCTCTTTGAGGCAGTTCACCGCATACTCCATTTCCTCATCGCTGACGCCTACCACGATGATGTTGTGGGAATCGTGGGCGATGGATAGCGCCACCGCACCTTCTTGGATTCCGTATCCTTTGAGCAATCCACAGGCTACATTTCCGGTTCCGTGATGCCGTTCCACAACAGCTACTTTTACAATATCCTTCTCTGGATTGCGAAGGAATTCGCCCTCTTCATTTCTGTCCACCGTCTCCACCTCTCGAGCGGTAACGACACCTCCCGGAAGGATTCGGATTACATTCACAAGCCCGGATTTGAGGGGCATTTTGAATTTCTCTTTGCTAAAATCACGTAGGGTCACGCTGCCTTTGACCGAGGAAATATCGTATTTGTGTACCTCTGGAAGGTATTTTCCTTCTTCGGCCACCAGCTTTCCGGTGATAAATACTCGGTTCACGTGGAAATCTTTGAGGTCATCTAATAAAACCACATCGCCTCGGTATCCTGGCGCGATGGCCCCTCGATCCTTAAGGCCAAAGCATTCTGCTGCGTTCAGGGTTGCCATGCGGATTGCGGTCACCGGATCCAGGCCCTCATCCACACAGATTCGAAGGTGGTTGTCCAAATGGCCCTCCTGGAGAATGGTCTTCGGCTGACGGTCATCGGAGCAGAGAAGGCACCGACGGCTGTTTTCCGGTGTCACACCTGGAATCAAGGTCCGAAGATTGTGGCAGGCGGAACCCTGCCGAAGGAGAACATACATGCCTCGGTCCAGCCGATCCTGCATTTCTTCCAGGGTGGAACACTCGTGATCCGCTGCGATGCGGGCTGCCGCATAGGCGTTCAAATCATTTCCGGTGATCCCCGGCGCATGACCGTCGATGAACTTGTCGACATTCTTTGCAGCAAGAATTTTGTCAAGATCTCCCTCAGCAGCATGAATCACCCCTGGGAAATCCATGAATTCTCCCAGTCCCGCAATTAGGTCGTCGTCAATAAATTCCTTCATGGCTTCTGCATCGATAACCGCTCCGGAATGTTCGAATGGAGTGGCCGGCACGCAGCTAGGCAGTTCGTATTTCACGTCCAACACCGTATTCTCTGCGGCGTTCATCATGTACTTAAGGCCGGTAAAACCGCATACATTCACGATTTCATGGGGATCCGCCATGATGGTGGTAGCGCCGTGGGGTACCAACAGTCGTCCAATTTCCTCCGGACTTACATAGGAGGATTCAATGTGAATATGGCTGTCGATAAATCCCGGTGCTGCATATCTGCCGCCCGCATCCACTTCCGTCTTTCCTTCGTAATCTCCAATTCCGGCAATTTCGCCACCGCAGAAGGCAATGTCCCCCTCCTGGATTCTGCCGGAGAATACGTTCACCACTCGGCAATTCTTAATCACCAGGTCCGCCGGAATCCGTCCGGCCGCCGTATCAATCAGTGCTTTTAGCTGTTTCTTCTGGGCTTCCTTATTTTCCATGATTGTTCTCCTTTTCAACTTAATTTTCAACTTAATTATAGATTATATTGGGGAATATTCCGGTATATCATTGAATTTCTTTCGTATTTATTTTATCCAATGAATTTCTGAACTGCAATATTGATATTGGGCAAAGCTGTTTTCCTTTATTTTCGGTACTACAAATCCCGGCCATCTTCCGCCAACACATCACATCACTGTCACATTAATCTATTTCCCAGTTTCTGGCCATTTGCATGTTATTCCTTTCTTTTGCAAAAGGGGGCTGTCGCAATGCGACAGCCCCCCTTCTTTCCTTCGACGCGTTGTTTAAGTTTATTTCGTTTTTACTGTTTTAACGGCAGACCATGGACTATATAAATGATCTTTAACAGCTCGTACACGCACATAGTATTTCTTTCTGGCTTTTAAACCTTTAATTGATGCCTTTCCTGTATCTCTAACCGTCTTTATTTTTGCCTTTTTAAACTTTTTACTTGTAGAATACTGAATCTGGAATTTATCATAATCATCACTATAACTATTTTTAAATCTTATACTTGCTGTAATCTTCTTTCTGCCTTTTGTCAACTTCGAAACGTATGGTTTTCGAATATAATTATATTTCTCATAACCACAGCCTGGACATCTACACCGGCGATATCTTATATTATTTGAGTATTTATATGTGTTTTTCCCAAGCAAATGGCTATGCTTTTTAATCGAAACACTCTGTGTTCCTTCGCCCTCTACTTCCAAGTAATACGTCTTATTCTTTTTGAGTTCTGCCGCTCCCCATGCACGATTTGTCCATTCGTCATAAGTGATATAGCACTCAAGATCCACTCCTTCAGAATCATAGATATTTGCACTCTCAGTAGATTTCTTTCCATTCAAATTTATTTCGTACGTCCCACTCTGAGATGGAACAAATTTATAATAATGAACATCATATTCTCCATAGTCATAGTCCATTGTTTCATTTACTGTAATCGGTTCCGCGGAATGGACACCATTCGCAAACACACCAACTGTACAGAACAAACTAAGTATTAATGTTAGTCCTCCTATCAGCAATAATCGATTCTTGCTACCTCGTTTCATCTTCTCTACCTCCCTCAAATATAAGTCAAACAAAGTTAGGACCAGTTTATCATAGTTATCCCCCCGTTTCAACTGACACCTACCATTCTAGATGCATCCAAAAAAAAGAAGCCACGACTACCGCAGCTTCTTTTCTCTCACTTATATTTCGACAGTTCCCGCTTCCGCGAACTACTTCTCCTCAGCGCCTTCTGCAGCCTTCTCAGCATCCTCGGCTACTTCCGCATCCGCCTCAGCTTCTGCTTCTTCTGCAGCCTCTTCCTTCGGCTCCTCGGAAACCTCTTCTGCCTTGACTTCTTCTTTTACCACTTTCGCCTCAGCCTTAGCCGCCTTCTTCTCAGCCTTTGCCACCTTCTTCGCTTCCTTTGCTCTCAGGATGGCTTTGGACTCTGCTTCAGACAGGTAGTTGTCCGGGTTTGCCTTACGAACTTCGCGGTAAATTCTAGCAGCTGCAAATGTCAGAATTGCATATACCAGATATACCAGGCACTGTGTCAGAATGTAACCGATTGCGGTGCCGAAGTTGGAAGACAGGGATGAACCGTACTGGCTGAAATAGCTGGTCAGATAAGTGATGGTGCTATACAGCATGTATACGGTATATACCGCCAACAGGCCGGAGATTACATACATAGTGATTTCGAACTTGGATTTCTTGAGCATCTTCTTTTCCATTTTGAATACGTCCTCTTTCTGTTATTTATTGTAAAAATATATTATTTTCTGCCGCACGAATCCGGCATTATTAACGATTAAATTCCTCTACGCCATGTCCTGGATGAAGGCCCGATAGCAACGGTAGGTCTCGTAGACATCCGCTTTGCTAGAAACCTCCCATGGGGAGTGCATGCACAGGATGGCCACGCCGCAGTCGATGACCTCCATACCGTAGTTGGCCATGATATACGCAATGGTTCCGCCGCCGCCGGCGTCTACCTTTCCCATCTCTGCCGTCTGGAACTGCACGTCGTTCTGTCCCAGAACTCTGCGGATTTCCGCAATGTACTCCGGATTGGCATCGCTGGAATTTCCCTTACCGCCGGAACCGGTGAACTTGTTGAAGACCGGTCCTTTGCCCAGGTATGCGGCGTTCTTGGTCTCAAATACGGAGGCATACAGGGGATCATATCCTGCGCTGACATCCGAAGACAACATCTTGGAATTCTGAAGGGTTCGCCGAACCGAGATATTATCCGTATATCCCATCAGGTGAAGCACCTCTGCCGTGGTGTTCTCGAAAATCCGAGAGTGCATGCCGCTGGCGCCCACGCTGCCGATTTCTTCCTTGTCCACCAGGATGCAGCAGGCGGTCCGCTTCGGTGTGCCCTCGTCCAACATTGCCATCAGAGAGGTAAAAGCACAGATTCGGTCATCCTGTCCGTAGCCGATAATCATGCTACGATCGAATCCCAGTTCTCTGCATCTTCCCGCTGGAACCACTTCCAGCTCTGCGGAGATGAAGTCCTCTTCCTCAAATCCGTATTCCTCTTCCAGAATCCGGCAAATGTTGGCCGTGATGGTATCTTTCTTATCCTGTTTCTCTTCCTCGTTGTCCGATTCACTTCCCGGAATGCTTCCAATCAGAATATCCAGGCTCTCGCCCTCGATTACCTTGGCCCCGGTCTTGGTCAGCTGTTCGCGGGACAGATGAATCAGCAAATCCGATACGGTGAATACTGGGTCGGTATCTTTCTCACCGATGGAAATATCCACCTTGCTTCCATCCTCTCGAATAACCACTCCGTGAATGGCCAGCGGAAGTGTTACCCACTGGTACTTCTTGATTCCACCGTAGTAGTGCGTATCCAAGTAAGCAAATCCGCCCTGTTCGTACAGCGGATTCTGCTTTACATCCATTCTCGGGGAGTCGATATGAGCACCTAGGATATTCATTCCCTGCTCCATCGGGTCTTCGCCGATGTGGTACAGAATCAGAAGCTTCTCATTGTACATGTAGTACACCTTGTCTCCGGTGGAAAGCTGCGCACCGGATTCCATTAACTCCTTCAGGTTCCGGTACCCCGCTTCCTCTGCCATGCGAATGGTCAGGCGAGCGCTTTCCCGCTCCGTCTTTCCCTCATCTAGACAGTCCATGTACCGTCTGCAG
>JBNMGJ010000210.1:0-3202 GCA_050872185.1 Mogibacterium sp. | reverse complement strand
CTTTTTTTAGAACGCCAATCAAAAATCTTACAAGGAATAGGTTCGTTATCTTGTTTCTTTCCCTCTCCATCCATATCAATGAAATCAAACAAACTCATCTGAGTTACAGCTCGTGGCCGTTCAGAGAATGGAGCTGTCAATGTCATTCCATCCATCTGCCATATATTCCAAGAAATAATCCGTGCAATCTGCTTTAGCAAGGACAGATTGGGCTTATGACCAAACTTATATTCCATGTTCTCGATAAAAGTATATAGGAGATTTTCTCTAGCTATAAGAACATTATCTCCCTGATATTCATAACCATATGTGCTTTGGTAAGCACGAGTAGCCCATTTTATCCATTCATCTTCGCTATCGGTATTTTCATTTACTATGCGAAGTTTTCTGTCAAGTAAACCAATGCGTTCCTGCAATGGAATTTCTTCTCCTGAAACAGTATCATATCTACTTACAAGGTAAGGTGCTTCACCACAGCTAATTTCTAGTCTTTTGGAATCTACATAATCCGTCCACTTTTTTCCTTCAGGAAAGATAATTTTCTCATTTGTGGATTTCCAGGAATGCTCTAAGCTTATATTAAAAACACCTTTTCTTCCGAACCAAGCATCATCCACTAAATTATTTTGTTCGTTGCATACCCATGAAGGTGTAAAGACCTCCGCCTTTTCTTTGGTACGCTTTAACTGCATTTCGTGTGACTTTGCAACTCTGGGCTGTATAAGTTTCTTATTGCTACCAGTTACAAGTTCTTTTGTAATAGGTTCTTGTGGATAATAGGCAGAACCACGAGACATATAGTGATCGGTAGCCCAACATATATTCTTTTTTGTTGTACGGTCTTTGAGCAGAGCATCCAAAAGCTCCTCACTCATTGACGCAATTTCGTCTTCGATGATATCAATCACGAATTACTTCACCTCTGATTTCTCATTTTTATAAATTAGTTACGTTTCTTCTATATTTTATAAGAATAGATAATCTTCATTCCATTCTCTAAGCTACTAAATCCATTTCTCATAGCGATTCTATTGAATGTGTCCGTTCTATTATAGCATAAACTTTTATTTTAGCTCTTTACTTTTTCCTCGAGAATTTTCGTTAACCCACGGTCGCCACAGGGCTAATCGGAACCTTTGCTTCGAAGAATTCCGTAAATGCATCGACCTACATCGAAAGCATCAAAAAAATCGGCACAGCCGCCTCCGACTATGCCGATATTCTGCAAGATTATATTCGTTTCTATTTCTCCGAATTCCCTTTCTGCTCCGACAGAAGGTCCCGGATTTCCCGAAGGAGAACCACATCTTCCGGTGGTGCCGGTGGGGTCTCCGGTTCCTCGGATTTCTTTTTGGCCAGCTTATTGAAGCTGCGGATGACGCAGAAGATGACGAAGGAAATCAGCAGGAAATTGATGACTGCCTGAATGAAGGATCCGTAGCCGATGGTGGCTTCCCCCACCTTGATGGACAGGCCGGAGAAATCCATTCCTCCAATAATCACGCCAATCAGCGGGGTAATGATGTCGTTCACCAGGGAAGTCACAATAGCGGTGAAGGCCCCGCCGATGACAACGCCCACTGCCATGTCCAGCACGTTGCCTCTGGATATAAATTCTTTGAATTCCGAAATAAATTTCTTCATCGCTCTTCCTTTCTCTTAGACAATCAGTTCAATGGCACTCTGCAGGGTGTGGATCTCGATGCTGTCTGCGCCCTTCTCGTATTCCCCATCCAGGGTCCAATGGGTTCCTTCTTCGATTTCCACCTTAATGTCCCGTGCACTGAAGAAGCTGATATTCGGTGCTTCCAGAGAATTTCCTAGCAGCGCCCGAACCATTTCGTTCAGCTCAATCAGCGAAGATGGAGCTTCAATCAGAAGAACTTCCATCATGCCGTCGTTCATGTCCACATCAAAGGAATCCAACTTGAGAATCCCCCCCACCGATGTGGAGTTGCAGATGGCACCGAAAATGTAATCCCCTTCGTGGACTTCTTCGTTGGGCGTTCCCTCATCGGTGGTCACCTTGGCGTGAATCTTCTTAATATTTACAATATCTCGGATTCCCTGCAGCACGTAAGCGGTGTGCCCCATGATATTCTTCAGGTTCTGGGGAACCGAATAGGATGTGCTGGTAAAGGCTCCAAAGGAAGCCACATAAGAGAAGTATCTTCCGTTAAAAGAACCGATATCGAAAGTCGTTGGTTTTCCGCTGAGAACCACACCTGCGGACTCCATAATGCTCTTCGGAAGGCCTACGCTGGAAGCAAAGTCATTGGTGCTTCCGGATGGAATGTATCCAATCTTGGTTCCGCTTCCTGATGTAACAACTCCGTCGATGACTTCGTTCAGCGTTCCGTCTCCACCGGCAACAATTACTACATCTGCGTCAGCAGAATGTTCAATAGCGAAATCCCGGGCATCCCCACTTTTCTGTGTCATCAGCACAGTCGTAAGGTATCCCGCATTCGAATAGAGCTGCAGAATATCTGACAGATATCGTGCAGTCTGCATGGTTCCGGATTTCGGATTCATAATGAAGAGAATCCGATCCCCGTTCTTCGTAATATTACTCATCTAAAAATCCTCTGTCTCTTCTCTCAATATTTTGCTTCATTTCCTCATACAGGCGGTCCGCTGTATGATCGATGACTTTCTTTCGGCGCACTTCCTGCTGTTTCTCTTCCACTTCTTTCTCAAAGCCGTCTACGTATTTCTTGCTCATCTTCACCGCAATGGAGTCCAGCTCCGGATAGAGAATATCATCCGGCTGGACGAAATAGTTCTGGTAGCTCTTGGAAGAATTCTGCAGCTGCACTTTAAGATATCCCATCATCTTGGTCAAGGTCAACCGGTTTCGTTTCATCACATCATCCCAGGCCTTATTGAACATCATGCCGATGCAAAGCACCCAGGAAATCAGGTAGAACCAGAGCATCAAGGCCACGATATTGGCAAAGGCACCGTATAGAATGTTGTAGTGGGCAATGCGGTCGCAGTACACGGAGTAAATTACCGTCACCACCATGATTCCGCTCCAGGCAAAAATAGTTCCCGGAAGCAAGCATCTCAGCGGCACTTTGATTCTCGGAAGAATGTAGTAATTCATCAGAATCATCAGGAAGAACATTCCCGCCGCAATCGGAAGACGTAACGCCACAAGATATCTTGCAAAACGGCTGTGATGGAAGAAGGTCTGAAT
>JBNMGJ010000135.1:0-5051 GCA_050872185.1 Mogibacterium sp. | reverse complement strand
TTGCTTTATCCAGGAAATGTTGGCCCCCAGCGGCGTGGTCACGCGGAGCATGGGAATTTCCAGCGTTTTGGCTCCGGCCTCCTTCGAAAGGGCACTCACATCGGATGTGTCCGTTTCGTAAGCCATGGCCACGTAATCGTAAGGAGAAGATGGTTCCCCGTCTATACGATCCGCTGCCAACTTCGGAATGAAGATTCCGAAGAGGATCACCTCTAATGCAATCAGCAGCATGAGGAATAGATAATTGGTCTGGAAGCGATTTCGCCAAGGCAGGACTTCCAGGACCTTCTCTGGGTTTTTCCGAAGCTTCTGTTCCTGCTTTTTGAGCCATTTTGCCATAATTCCATAGAGGCAGAAGGCAACGCCCAGCACCAAAATTCCCAAAGAGTAAATGTTCTCGCTGTTCCCCCGCTTCGAGAATGTCCCGATACTGAAAAACACCAGCAGTACGCCCAGGGTCACCAAGATTCCGGTTCCGCCGAAGAATACCTTCTCATTGGCAGCCGAACGGTTGTACCGCATAATATTCTTGAATTCAAAAAGGTGATAGTTAATCAACGTGGATAGCAGAATTGCCCCCAGGTAGCACAGCACTCCTTCAATGTGAATGGCGAATCCGGAACCGTTGTCCCGAAACATCACCAGCATTCCCAGAAGTGACCCGAAAACCAACGCCATCAGAATGCAGGTTCCGTACTCCAGTCCCACAATCTGCATCAGCGTCTTGCTGCGGATTCCCAAGGCGGTGTAGATTCCGTAGTTCTTCATGCGGGTCTTCAGATAGCTGTTGATAATCATAGAAAGCATTAGCACCGCCAGCATCAGGACGAGGGGGAGCATTTGCCGCATATTCGTCCCAATTTCCAGCTGAAGTGCAGAGGCGCCAATCAGCTTAATTCCTCCGCAGGACTTCTCCATGCTCCAGATGATGTGCATCATCATCATGGTCAGTGTGGCGCCAGCCAGGAACATGAGAAAATCCCGGATGTTGGACCAGAAATTCTTGAAAATCACTCGGTAGAATTCTCTGCCATAGCGGCCCGGAAAACCTTCTCTCCGCTTCCGCTCTTCTTTCTCCGCCTTTGCCCTTGCCCGAACCCGGGCGCTCTCGGTCTGAAGCACCTTCCTCTCATCGAGAAACTTCCCCAGCATTCCATCCGCCAACATCAGAAGCATCCCCACAAGGAGCCCGATGCCATAGGAATAGTAATTGAATATCATAAATACGCAAACGTACAGAAATGCCAGTCCCAGTCCTATCACACTGAGAATCCGTCCTTTGTATCCCGCAAGAATCCAAAAGGTCCGAATGAGAAGCACCCCTGCCAGTATCCCAACGAGCCATAAGCTGTAATAGCTCAGGGTCAGATTGGCCACCATCAGGTTGTCTCCATCCGTCACTGCACTTTTGCTAAAAGCAGCAATTCCGCCAGCCTCCTGTACCGACCGGAGGAATCGGATTAACGTATATGTTCTTTTACCGTCTGAAAACCAAGGGCAGAACCACCCGTTCAGGATGAACAAGATTCCAATCAGCAGGTGTAGTGCCTGCGAAGGTGTCCGCCTCTTGCCCGTTTTCTTATCTTTCTTCATCAACCATACCACCATTCCTCGTTTTCCGCTCTCTATGCTATGTAGAGGAGCATCTGCCATCCATTCTATCACGTGTTTGACTTTCTGTGAACTCCTCCGAAAGAACACAAAAACGACCGCCTAATAAGGTCGGTCGTCTTCGCATGGTGTGAATATATTTTTACCCTAATTACTTACTACTTTCCTGCGCACTCTTCCTTGAGCATGTCGCCCAGCAGGTGAATGCCCTTGTCGATGGCTTCCGGCGAAGCGTTGGTGAAGTTGAGACGCATGGTGTTGGCATCCTGAACGCCTACGTAGAATGGATCACCAGGAACGTATACTACGCCCTTTTCCTTTGCCTTCGGGAACAGCTTGATTGCGCTGGCACCTTCTGGCAGGGTTACCCAAATGAACATGCCGCCTTCCGGTCTGGTGAAGGACACGTTCTCTGGGAAGTACTTCTCCATAGCATCCAGCATGTAGTGGCACTGCTTTCTGTACAGGTCCTGAATTTCCTTAACATGTGCCGGCTGATCGTTGTTCTGGAGGTAGTCCAGAAGCAGATACTGGGAGAAGATGTTGGTGTGGAGGGAAGATGCCTCCAGTGCCATGCCGATGTACTTGGCGATTTCCTTGTTCTCGGTTACCACATATCCTACACGCATTCCCGGTGTGGCAACCTTGGAGAATGTTCCCAGCAGTGCAGCCTGTGGAAGCTTGCCCAGGCCAATGTACGGTGGCTTCGTTCCCTCGAAACGGAGCTGACCATATGGGTCGTCTTCAATCAGGATGATGTTGTATTTCTTCAGAAGCTCGGTGACCTTCGCACGGTTCTCCGCGGTGTATGTCAGGCCTGTCGGATTCTGAAACTCCGGAATCAGATATGCCAGCTTAATCTTGTCGCCGTACTTCTCCAGTGTCTCTGCCAGCTCGTCGATGTCCAGTCCATCCTCGTTCAGTGTAACTGGATAATACTCCGGACAGTACTGGTCAAATGCCTGGAAAGCACCTAGGTAACTTGGCTTCTCTACCAGGATTCCGTCTCCTTCGTTGATGAACACCTTGGCAAAGCAGTCCAAAGCCTGCTGAGAACCAGTGGTAACGACGATATTGTCTGCATCCAGATTCACACCGTAAGTCTTGTTGTAATCCTCTGCCAGATATTCTCTGAACTCCTGCAGACCTTCCGTCTTCGCATACTGGAATACGGTGGATCCGTATTTGTCGATGATGTGGTTGCAGGATTCCTTCAATGCTTCAATCGGGAAAGAAGCTGGATTCGGAAGTCCGCCTGCGAAGGAAATCACACTTGGATCCGCTGCCGCGGTCAGAATGGTGCTGATAAATGATTCACCAGTGTTAGCGTACGCTTTTGATAGTAACTCTTTCATTGTTATCCCCTACTCTCTTTCATAATATATTGCGCGAATGCGTCATTTCTTGTATCGAATACATGCATTATACTCTGTTCTAAACCAGATTTCAATATATTTTTTGTATTAAAAATCGAAATTAACATTGTTAAATTGTGTCCGCATACAATTATTTTGTTAGTTTGCATCCAGTGGAAGGCAGACAGATACCTAAAGGTCCACCGATTCGTTCGGATTCGTTCAAATTCGGAGCTGAATGTGAAAGGTATGTGTTTTTTCTAAAAATAAAAAATCCTGCGCAAAGTACATCCGACCTTGCACAGGATTCATTTTTTTCTTGGAGCTGCTGGCGAGAATCGAACTCGCAACCCCTTCATTACGAGTGAAGTGCTCTACCATTGAGCCACAGCAGCATACCTCGTTTTGAATTGCTTTATGATTATACATGAATTATTATTGAATTGCAAGATTTAATTCCCCACTTGTCATATCCACACCAAAATGCCATAATTTAACGAGGTATCACAACGAAAGGAACAATATAATATGAACAAAAGAGTCTGCATTATCTACACCGGTGGAACCATCGGCATGGTTCCCACCAAGGATGGTTATCAGCCGAAGGAGGGATACTTCGCTGGGGAGCTGGCGAAGATTCGGGATCTCTATTCCGAATCCATGCCGAAATGGGATCTGATTGAATACGATCCGCTGCTTGATTCTTCCAATATTACCTACGTGCAGTGGAACCAGATTGCCAATACCATCAAGGAGAACTACGATCGGTACGACGGTTTCGTCATTCTTCACGGAACGGACACCATGGCCTACAGCGCATCGGCTCTGTCCTTCATGTTGGAAGGCTTAAAGAAACCGGTTATTTTTACAGGTTCTCAGATTCCTCTATACGAGCTTCGTTCCGACGGTCGCGACAACCTGATTACCTCTCTTCTGATTGCGGCCAATCCCCAGATTCACGAAGTGTGTCTGTACTTCGGAAACCACCTGCTCCGTGGAAACCGGGCGGTGAAAACCTCTGCCGACGGACTGATTGCCTTCTCCTCTCCGAATTACCCGGTGCTGGCCAAGGCAGGAATTTCCATTGAATACTATCCGAACCGCTTCCTACCGGAGCCGAAGGAACCCTTCCGGGTCACCGAGATGAAGCCCACTTCCATCGGTGTCATCAAGCTGTTCCCGGGAATCCACTTCGATTTGTTCGCTCCGATTGTGAACAAAGAGCTGAAAGGATTGGTTCTGGAAACCTTCGGCACCGGCAATATCCCGAACTACGACGCAGAGCTTCCACCTCTCATCAGCAAAGCCATCGAGAACGACACCGCAGTAGTGGTCTGCACCCAGTGCATGCAGGGTACCGTACGGCTTGGCACCTACGAAACCAGCTCGGAACTAGCTCGGGCCGGCGCTGCCAGCGGCTACAACATGACTACGGAAGCCACGGTGACGAAGCTACAGTATTTGTTCAGCAAGGGCTTTACCGCCAGCGAGGTTCGGGACTGGATTGAGTCAGACCTGCGGGGAGAGCTGACCCTTGGATAGCATAAACTTGGATAATATAAATAAGAAGAAACCTGCCCGCCGAAGCAAGAAGCACGCCATCATTCCGGTGTTCATCCCCCACATGGGCTGCCCCAACGACTGTATCTTCTGCAATCAGCGGAAAATCACCGCCCGCACCGAAGTTGTCACCCCAGACCATGTTCGGGATATTATCGACACCTGGCTCACCACCCTGGAGAATGTACCGGAGGTGGAAGTGGCTTTCTACGGAGGTAGTTTTACCGGAATTCCCCTGGAGCAGCAGAGGGCATACCTGGCGGTGGCCAAAGAATACAAGGACGCCGGTCGGATTGAAGGCATCCACCTGTCCACTCGGCCGGACTACATCACCCCAGAGATTCTGGACAACCTCCGAGACTACACCGTGGACACTATTGAACTGGGAGTGCAGTCCTTCGACGACGAGGTGCTCCGCCGGAGCCGCCGAGGGCACACCGCCGCCCAGGTCTACGAGGCGGTGGAACTCATTCAATCCTACGGCTTTCGACTAGGGATTCAGCTGATGGTAGGACTTCCCGGCGA